>CAJXPP010000071.1 GCA_913058195.1 uncultured Gammaproteobacteria bacterium
CGAGATCATGCCTAGTCTCGTGGGCTCGGAGATGTGTATAAGAGACAGGGTATTTTCAACATTACATACCAACGATGCGCCCCAAACTCTTACTCGTCTGGCTAATATGGGGGTTCCAGCCTTTAATATTGCTTCTGCAGTCTCATTAATTATTGCCCAACGTCTTGGCAGGCGTCTATGCAGTAATTGTAAAACAGCAGAAGATATACCTATAGAAACATTATTAGAGGAAGGTTTCAGCCAAACCCAAATTGACAAAGGTGTCACCGTTTATAAAGCTGTTGGTTGCGAAAGTTGCACCTTAGGTTATAAAGGCCGAGTAGGTATCTATCAAGTAATGCCTATTTCTGAGGCCATGGGCCGTATCATTATGGATGGTGGTAACTCAATAGAATTAGCTGATCAGTCTAAAAAAGAAGGTATCGCAGATTTAAGAGAATCTGGACTTAAAAAAGTAGCCTCAGGACTAACTAGTCTTGAAGAGCTTAACCGCGTAATCAAGGAGTAAATAAATGGCTGAAGCAAAAAAAGTCAAACTCGACCCTATCTTTATCTGGCAAGGCAAAGATAAAACAGGTAAGCGCGCGAAAGGTCAAATATCAGCAAATAATGTTAATACAGCCAAAGCATTATTGCGCCGCCAAGGCATCACACCAATAAAGGTAAAAAAGAAGCCTAAAGATTTATTTGCCCCCCGAAAACCGCCAATTAAACCTGGAGATATTGCTGTGTTCAGCCGTATGCTGGCTACAATGATGTCCTCTGGTGTTCCTCTAATGCAGTCCATGCAAATCATCGGTGAAGGTCATGAGAATGCAAGTATGCAGGATATGGTTTTATCAATTAAAGCCGATGTAGAATCGGGCACTAGTTTGGCTGAATCATTAGGGAAATTTCCATTACATTTTGACGATCTTTTTGTAAACCTTGTTAATGCGGGTGAGCAATCAGGTACCTTAGAACAACTATTACATGAGATAGCCATCTACAAGGAAAAAACGGAAGCACTTAAAGCTAAAATTAAAAAGGCCTTGGTTTACCCAATATCAATCCTAGTGGTTGCCTTCATTGTTACTGCTATATTAATGATCTTTGTAATCCCACAGTTTCAAACATTATTTGAAGGTTTTGGTGCTGAATTACCGGCTCTAACCCAAATGGTTATTAATCTATCTATCTTTTTCCAAGAGTATTGGTGGCTTATTTTTGGTTCTATCTTTGCTGCTGTTTACGGCATCATGGAAGCCAAAAAGCGTTCACGAAAAGTGCAACACTTTTTTGACCGACTATTACTAAAAGTACCCGTTATAGGTGTCGTCATGGAAAAAGGCGCTATTGCTCGGTTTGCTCGTACTTTTTCCACAATGTTTAAAGCAGGTGTACCTCTTGTCGAATCAATGGTATCGGTTGCAGGCGCAACAGGTAATATTGTATTTAGTGAAGGCACCTTAGAAATGCGAGATGAAGTTTCTACAGGTACTCAACTCAATGTTGCTATGAGAAACAGTGAATTATTTCCAAATATGGTAATTCAAATGGTAGCCATTGGTGAAGAGTCTGGTTCACTCGATACTATGCTCGAAAAAGTAGCTGACTTCTTTGAACAAGAAGTTGATGATGCAGTAGATAATATGACCGCTTTAATGGAGCCCATGATAATGGTGTTTTTGGGTGGCTTGATTGGTACTCTTGTAATCGCAATGTACTTACCAATCTTTAAACTCGGCGCGGTCGTAGGCTAATAATTAATGTTTATTTCTTTAATGCAATCATCACCTGAACTCTTTATCACTCTTATTGTAATATTGGGCTTATTAGTAGGAAGTTTTTTAAATGTCGTCATTTATCGACTTCCAATAATGATGGAACGTGAGTGGACGGCTCAGTGCGACGAATTAAATGGTAATGAGAGTAAAGAGTTAGCTACCTTTACACTTAGTAAACCTCGATCCCGCTGTCCTCATTGTGGTCATTTAATTAGCGCTCTAGAGAATATACCCGTTATAAGCTATTTAGCTCTCGGAGGTAAGTGCAAACAATGCAAAGCATCTATCTCTGCTCGCTATCCTATCATTGAAGCTTTTACCGGCTTATTGTCAGGCATTATTGCTTGGCAATTTGGCTTTGACTGGGCCTGCTTGGGTGCATTATTGCTGACATGGTCCCTTATTGGGCTTACCTTTATTGATCTTGACCATCAATTACTACCTGACAGTATTACACTGCCTTTAGTATGGCTTGGAATTAGCTTTAACCTTTTTGCTACTTATACTGACTTGCAGTCAAGCATCATTGGCGCAATGGCGGGTTATTTATCACTCTGGTTGGTTTTTCACGGCTTTAAGCTGGTAACCGGTAAGGAAGGCATGGGCTATGGAGATTTTAAGCTTTTAGCCGCATTAGGAGCATGGTTAGGTTGGGCGCTATTACCTTCTATTATTTTATTATCCTCTTTAGTTGGCGCAGTAGTCGGCATCTCTCTAATTGTATTTCGTCGTCATCAACGTGATATTCCCATTCCGTTCGGTCCTTATCTTGCAGCAGCAGGATGGTTAGCATTAGTTTGGGGTACTGACATCAATAATGCCTACTTAGGCTGGGTTACTGGCAGTTAAGGATATCCATGCTAAAAGTTGGCCTAACAGGTGGAATTGCAGCGGGGAAATCCACCGTGAGCTCTCTATTTTCCAACTATAATGTACCCATCATAGATGCTGATATTATTGCTCGTGAATTAGTCGAGCCTGGGCAGTCCGCCCTTGTAGAAATCGTAGATACTTTTGGCCCTGCTATATTAAAAAAAGATGGTTCCCTCAATCGTATTGCACTACGTAATATTATTTACTTAGACACCACGGCTAAATTACGGTTAGAACAAATCCTACACCCTAAAATCCGGCAGCGAGTACACCAGCAGAGTAAAGCAATGCAAGCAAACTATTGCATCATCGCAATTCCGCTACTCATAGAAGGGCACTGGCAAGATAGTGTCGACCGAGTCTTAGTTATTGATATTGACAGAGAACAGCAAATAGATCGGCTTTGCCTACGTGATAAATTAAACCGCAGTGATGCAGAAAAAATAATCTCATCACAATGTAATAGAGAACAACGACTTACTTATGCTGACGATATAATTTCTAACAATCTAACAGCCCATTTTCTCTGTGAAGAAGTGAAAAAGTTAGATAAGAAATACCGTTTATTAGCCAGCCAAGCTTCTGCAGCTTGCCAGCATGATAATAGTCAGCGACAATAGCACCTTTCTTGCTTACTAATTAATGCCCACTCAATCAACAGTGTCTAAAATCATAATATATGAACAACCGCTCAATGAGCGTATACGGACTTTTCTCCGACTTGAGTTCTTATTTAAGAACTTAGACTTGGCACTTAAAGGTGATAGCGAACTAGATCACCGAGACGTGGTCCAAGCACTGTCAGCGATCCTATCGGTATTTGACCGCAGTGATCTTAAGCAAGAAATTATCAAAGAACTAGAGCGGATCATTACTAATTTATCCGCATTAGAAAACACACCAGGTGTTGATAAACAGGCACTAGAAGAATTACTTGCCGATCTTGACCAAATTGTTGATGCTATTCAAGTAAATAAATCTGCCATTGGCCAGCCCTTACGTGAAAACGATTTTCTTTACAGTATTAGGCAACGCTCAAGTATTCCAGGAGGCACCTGTGATTTTGATCTACCGGCTTACCATTATTGGCTCCAACACAGTCCACTTGAAAAACGAAATCAACAATTGCTAGCGTGGGCAAAACAATTTGACAGCATTCAGAATGCTATCAAAATCACGCTTGGCTTGATTAGAGGAAGTACCGGCTTCACACCTAAAACTGCTACAGAAGGCTTTTATCAGCAGAGCTTAAATAGCAATCAAGCGACTCAACTTATTAGGATAAGAATTCCTTGTGAAACGACTTATTACCCTGAAATAAGTGGCGGAAAACACCGGTTTACAGTACGTTTTATGCAATTTGATATTAATCAACGTTCTCAACAATACAGTGAAGATGTCGAATTCTCACTGAGTTGCTGTTCAATGTAAGGCTCAGCAGTCAATTATTATGGTTAAGATTGTTCAATGTCCACAATGTAGCGCTGATGTTCTCTGGCAACAAGAACAGCAATGGCGACCATTTTGTAGTGAACGCTGTAAGCTGATTGACCTAGGTGAATGGGCATCGGAAGGCCACAAAATAACAGGCGAGTCGATTCAAGAAAATATTAATCTCGATGAATACAATCCTTCCGACTATCACTAATTGCTACGCATCACCTGCTGTTAATATGCCTTGTTGATGCGAAAAATCTAACATTCGGTCTAGTGGTATTAATGCTTTCTGTCGCGTCGCTTCATCAACTTCAATAGTATTGCTTGAATCACGTAGCGCTTCATATAAATTAACAAGTGTATTCATCGCCATCCACGGACAATGCGCACAGCTCTTACATGTAGCACTCTTACCACCAGTTGGTGCAGGAATCAGTCTTTTATTCGGTACAACTTGGCTCATTTTATAAAACAAACCATGATCAGTCGCAATAATTAATGTTTCTGCTAATGACTTTTTACCTGCAGCAATAATTTGTTTGGTTGAACCGACAAAGTCAGCTTTGGCAATGACGGATTCAGGAGACTCAGGATGAACTAATACCTCAGCATCAGGATATTTTTCCATTAACTGCTCAAGTTCATGCAATTTAAATTCATCATGAACAACACAGTTACCCTGCCACATAATCATATCTGCGCCAGTCTTGTTTTGGATATATTTCCCTAAATGCTTATCAGGTCCCCAGACAATTTTTTTACCTTCAGCCATCAAATGTGTAACTATTTGAATCGCATTACTGGAAGTCACAATCCAATCTGCACGAGCTTTAACTTCTACACTGGTATTGGCATAAACAACCACTTCATGATCAGGATATTGATCACAGAACTGACTAAACTCATCAATTGGACAGCCAAGATCAAGTGAACATTCGGCATCAAGTGTCGGCATGATTACTGTTTTTTCGGGGCTTAGTATTTTAGATGTCTCGCCCATAAAACGAACACCACACACAACCAAAGTTTTTGCGCTATGTTGTGCACCAAAATTAGCCATATCAAGAGAATCTGAAACATAGCCTCCCGTAGCTTCAGCTAATGCCTGTAACTCATCATCAACATAATAATGAGCAATCAGCACGGCATTTTTTTCTATTAATAAGGCTTTTATTTTTTCGATATAGTCAGATTTATCAGCATCTGTCAGCCAAGGGCTTGGCTTGACACCATCGATAATGCTATCAATACTCGCCTGTAATTTAAGTGGAATTGTTTCAGCTAGACTCATATCACTTCACTCTTAATTTTAATGCTTGGATAATAGCTACGTTAGCAGCAGGAAAATCACTGTCATCTAAATCAGCAATATCACACCAGCGTAGATGTTGGCCTTCTTGGCCTGTAGGTACTCCAGAAAAACCATTGACCGACCACACATCCAACAAGACAGACTTGTCACCATAATCGTGACTAATTTGTATTAATGGTTCTGCAGCGGTGATCTGTAAGCCCACTTCCTCATCAATTTCACGAAGCAAAGCATCATAAGTCGTTTCATTTGACTCAATTTTTCCACCTGGAAACTCCCACAAATCGCCTTGATGCTGATGTGTTTGGCGTAAACCAAGTAACACTTGTTGCTGTGTATTTATAATTGCCGCCACGGCTACATGAACCTGCTTTGACACTAATTCAATCTACCAGCACGAAATTAGCACCACAATAAGGACAGTTAACCTGGCCTTTAGATTCAACATCTAAGTAAACTCGGGGGTGAGCATCCCAATGTTCCATATTAGGCATGGGACAACTTAGCGGCAGATCAGTTTGATGAATTTCATAACGCTGTTGCGTACATGATGCAATGGCTGTTTTCTCACTCATAATTCACCTCTTTAAGCTGCCGTAAGCAGGTTTAATTACTCTGGTTTTGACTCTGCAATAACAGGAGCCTTACGCAAACGAATATTAAGTTCCTTTAATTGAGGCTCACTCACTGCACTTGGCGCATTCGTTAGCGGACAACTAGCAGATTGTGTTTTAGGGAAGGCCATTACATCACGAATCGATGCAGAGCCCGTCATTAACATCGCTAAGCGATCTAAACCAAAGGCTAAACCTCCGTGTGGTGGACAACCAAACTTCAATGCTTCTAATAAGAAACCAAACTTATCGTCTGCTTCTTCTTTTGAAATACCTAATAATTCAAACACTTGGCTTTGCACATCCGCTTTATGAATACGCATAGAGCCGCCACCTAATTCAGTGCCATTCAATACCATATCGTAAGCACGTGATAGACACTTACCAGGATCAGTATCTAATAAACCAATATCAGATTCACGTGGCGCTGTGAATGGGTGATGTAATGCCGTCCAACGATCGGACTTTTCATCCCACTCAAACATTGGGAAAGCAACAACCCATAAAGGCTGCCATCCATGTTTAACCATATCTAAATCGTGGCCTACTTTAACGCGTAATGCACCTAAAGCTTCATTAACGATATTAGCTTTATCAGCGCCAAAGAACACTAAGTCACCCGTTTCTACACCGGTACGTTGCATAATCGCATCGACAACATCATCTGGGATGAATTTTAAGATTGGCGATTGTAAACCTTCACGACCAGCAGCAAGATCATTCACCTTAATGTAAGCCAAGCCTTTCGCGCCATAGATGCTGACGTATTTAGTGTAATCATCAATCATTTTACGGCTTAAGCTAGCACCACCTGGCACGCGTAATGCTGCAACACGGCCTTTTTCATCATTGGCTGGGCCAGAGAACACTTTAAAATCAACTACTTTCATCAAATCGCTGATTTCAACTAGTTCTAAATCAATACGTAAGTCAGGTTTATCACTACCAAAGCGCGCCATCGCTTCTGCATAAGTCATGCGAGGAAATGGGTTAGGTAATGGTTGCTCTAAGACATTCGCAAATAATTTACGAATCATATCTTCCATCATCGACATCAAATCTTCTTCTTCAACAAATGACGTTTCGATATCTAGTTGAGTGAATTCAGGTTGGCGATCAGCACGTAAATCTTCATCACGGAAACAGCGAACCACTTGATAATAGCGATCCATGCCCGACACCATTAACAATTGCTTAAACAATTGTGGTGATTGTGGCAATGCAAAGAAGTCACCAGCATGTGTTCGGCTTGGCACTAAATAATCACGAGCACCTTCTGGTGTTGCTTTCGTTAGGATTGGCGTTTCGATATCTAAGAAACCATTGATATCCAAAAATTGACGCAGTTGACTAGTAATTTGTGAGCGGAAACGTAATTTTTTCAACATTTCTGGGCGACGTAAATCAATATAACGATGGCGTAAACGTACATCTTCACTTACTTCAGCTTGTTCGGTAAGCGGAAATGGCGGTGTTTCTGATTTATTTAAGATAACGACACGTTTAGCAACAATTTCAATTTTACCACTGCTTAAGCCCGCATTATCACTACCTTCAGGACGTAAACGAACCTCACCTTCTATTTGAAGTACATACTCACTACGTACGCGTTCTGCAATTGCAAAACTTTCCGCATCTTCAGGGTTACAGACAATCTGTACTAATCCTTCACGATCACGTAAATCAATAAAGATAACCCCACCATGATCACGTCGTCGGTGCATCCAACCCGCAACGGTTACAGTTTGCCCATCTAATGTTTCGTTCACATCGCCGCAATAATGGCTACGCATAGTTCTTCCTAATTTTTCTAAAAATATAAATCATATTGCAGCTCAATTTTTCTGCAACGCTAGCTGTTCTTTTTATCATCTATTTCAGCAGTTAATAGCAACTCTTTTTTCCAGTCAGGCACTACAACCCCCATTGATATAATCATTTTCAAGCCTTCTTCTACTGACATATCAAGTTCAATAACTTCTTCTTCAGGTACTAATAATACAAAGCCTGAAGTTGGATTTGGCGTAGTAGGAATAAAGACGCTAATCACTTGTGCACCCGTTTTAGCCTGCACCTCACCTAAATCATCCGATGTTTTTAAAGCAAAACTCCACACTCCCTTACGTGGGTATTCAATGAGTAATACTTTGCGAAATGACTTTCCGTTGGTCGCTAATACCGCTTCTAATATTTGTTTTATTCCAGCATATAAATTCCTAACGACTGGAATTCTAGCTAATAACGATTCCCATGCTGCAACAATCCGTCGACCGAGTAAGTTGGCCACAATCATTCCAGTCGCTAGAACTAAAATAACTGAAAGCACAACGCCTATCCCTGGAATATGGAAGCCTAATAAATTATCTGGTCGATATACTTCCGGTAGCAATAATAATGTGCGGTCTAAAAAGCCAACAATGGCTCGTACCACTAAGAACGTAATTCCTAACGGCATCCATACTAGTAAACCAGCAATCAGATATTTACGCATTTAGTTTCGCTCTTTAAATTATTTAATAACAGTAATAGACCATGCTCTATCCTGCCACCCTTAGTTATTTTGTTGGTGAATCATCACCACTATCAGCAATATTACGTTTGGTTCCACTCTTAAAATCTGTTTCATACCAACCATCGCCTTTCAGACGAAATCCGGCTGCAGAAACTAGCTTCCTTAGCGTCGCTTCATCGCAAGCAGGACAGTGAACTAAAGGTTCATCACTCATTTTTTGCAATGCTTCGAACTCATGTTCGCAAGTATCACAACGATATTCATATAAAGGCATTAACGTATTTTCCTCTGTTTTTAGCACTACAACTTCTTCGGCTGTATTCAATATCTATGTCATAACCCAATGATTATACCGAAAAATTCGATGTTCGGCTTTTGACTTTCCCTTGTACTGCCAAAATTCAGCTAAACTCATAGATATGAAAGCTTATCATGACTGGAAAGCTATCCGCAGCCTATTGCCCTATTTATGGGAGTTTAAAGGGCGCGTCGCATTTGCCCTAGGTCTATTAATATTTGCCAAAATTGCCAATGTCGGAATCCCACTGGCACTAAAAAAAGCCGTCGATGCGCTTGATCCGCAACAACAAGATATTATTTTCTTACCTCTGTCTCTTATACACATCTCCGAGCCCACGA
>CAJXPP010000072.1 GCA_913058195.1 uncultured Gammaproteobacteria bacterium
GCATCGTCTGAGCCTTCGTTCATCCCGTCAAATAAATACGTGGATAGGTAACGCTTGCCTGTATCAGGCAACATAGACAGTATGACGGCACCTTCAGGAGCGGTTTGTGCTATTTGCATGGCAGCAGCGACTGTACCGCCACATGATAAGCCTACAAAGAGTCCTTCCTCAAGACTTCGATTACAATCGTTAACCATCCTAGTAATTTTTGTAGAAAAGTTATCGTTGTGAGATTTACTGAAATCAGTAGACTGAAAGGTGAGTCTTTATATTTGCTGACAATACTCTAATCAGTATCATTGATGATTGGAGTTGTTCTAATTAAGATATGTTTTGAAGGCATATTGAGTTGTTATAAAACTACTGTAGAAATTGGCATATTTCTATCTTCTATCGTAGAAGTACTATAAATCCATATCGACTGAAAGTACCGGCGTAATAGTAGATTTAGTTTCTTTTATGGGAGCCATTTCTACATCATCAATTGTTTGAGAGTCTGTGCCGTTTGTACCGACAAGTAATAGAACAAGAATAATAAGGCTGTTTTTACTTAATATATGGATTGTTGTAAGTAGCTAGTCTTACTTTATGAGTATTGTTACAACTCGATACCAGAATGGTAATTATAGGAATAAAACACGCAAAATATCAGCTCTGAAAAGAGAAAAGCTAACAGTTGAACGTCATGGACGTATGTTTCATTCTCATCTAAGTATAAAGCATGAAACCAGTCTATAAGTTAGAATAGACTACCGAGATATACTAAACGTGTATTTGCTGCTTAGTACTTTGTTTTCCTGGCTTTTTCTTACTCTCTGGATCAGATAGATATTCTAGTGCTCGTAGTACGTTCTGACGTGTTATCGTGCCGACAAGTCTATTGTCCATGACAACAGGGAATCGTTTGTATGATCCCTTTAAGAATGATTCTGCGACTTCAAGAATAGGGGTGTCTACGTCGATGGTATCAACTGTAGGGCTCATGAACTCAGAGACTCTACCAGCAGCACCATCTTGTTGATAGGCTGCATTCAGGGCAACCTGCATACAATCTTTTTCAGATAAGAAGCCAATCATATTGCCATGAACATCTATCACAGGAGCGCCTGAAATACGTGAATCAAGCATTTTATGTATCGCACGTAAAATATCCATATCTGGAGTAAATGTACATTTATTTACTGACATATAATCTTTAACTTTTAGTGATGCGAGCATTGCGTATCTCCGTGTGTTTTATTTGTCTTGTGCAGCCTTCTTACTAGCACAAATTACTTTCTCTTCGCTGGAGCAGGCGCCACTACAGCTTCCCGAGAGGCCAACTTGATTTAAGCCCCCGCAGCTGCCTTTTATTGCCGGTCTTCCTAAGATTACCCCAATAGCCATACCTATGACAGCTAATGCTAGTACAAAGAAGGTGATTATATAAATAGCCATTAGCCACCAAAGTCATCAAGGAAGATATTGTCTGGTTCTACACCAAGATCCTCAAGCATACCTATAACAGCAGAGTTCATCATCGGAGGCCCACACATATAGAATTCACAATCTTCTGGCGCAGGATGATCTTTTAGGTAATTATCCTGTAGTACATTATGGATAAAGCCAGTATAGCCAGTCCAATTATCTTCTTCCATAGGATCTGATAGTGCGACATGCCATTTAAAGTTTTCATTTTCAGCTTGAAGTGTGTCGAAATCCTCTACGTAAAACATTTCACGTACACTACGTGCGCCATACCAGAAAGACATTTTACGTGGGCTTTTAAGGCGTCGTAGTTGATCAAATATATGAGAACGCATAGGGGCCATACCTGCACCGCCACCAATAAATACCATTTCTTTATCTGTCTCTTTGGCAAAAAACTCACCAAAGGGTCCTGAAATAGTGACTTTATCACCTGCTTTTAGATTAAAGATATACGATGACATTTGTCCTGGTGCTATATTTTCATCGCCACCTGGGGGCGGTGAGGCGATTCGAACATTAAGCATGATAATGCCTTCTTCTTCAGGGTAGTTTGCCATCGAATAAGCCCGAATAACATCATGGTCAACTTTCGAGGTGTAGCGCCACATATCAAAACGATCCCAATCTTCGCGGTATTCGCCATCTATATCAAATGTTTTATATTCACTCGTATGGGGAGGACATTCTATTTGTATAAAACCACCGGCTTTAAAGTTAACGTTTTCACCACTAGGTAATTCGAGCACTAACTCTTTGATGAATGTGGCTACATTGTCATTAGAACGAACTGTACATTCCCATTTTTTAACACCAAATACTTCTTCAGGTACTTGAATTTTCATATCTTGCTTAACAGCGACTTGGCAAGATAAGCGTTCGCCAGAGGCTGCTTCACGTTTAGTAATATGAGATTCTTCAGTGGGAAGGATTGAACCGCCACCCTCAAATACTTTAACTTTACATTGGCCGCAGGTACCACCACCACCACATGCTGATGATACAAATAAATTTGAGTCGGCTAATGCACCTAATAATTTTCCGCCAGCAGGTATGCTGATTTGTTTTTCATCATTGATACTAATCGTTACATCGCCAGTAGATACGAGCTTAGTTCGAGCACTTAATATCAACAATACTAAAGCCATAATGACAATGGTAAATAGAATGATACCTAGGATAATTTCCATTAAAGTTGAATCCCCGAAAATGCCATAAAGCCAAGCGCCATTAATCCAGCAGTGATAAAGGTGATACCGAGGCCTTGTAAGCCATCAGGTACATCAGAATATTTTAGTTTTTCACGAATTCCTGCAATCGCAGTAATTGCCATTGCCCAACCTAGCCCACTGCCCACACCATATACTGCACTCTCGGCAAGATTATAATCGCGCTCTACCATAAATAAGGTACCACCAAGGATGGCACAGTTAACGGTAATCAAAGGTAGAAAAATACCTAATGCGTTGTAAAGCGCGGGTGCAAATTTATCCATAGCCATTTCTAAAATTTGAACCATAGCAGCGATTACACCGATATAACTGATTAGACCTAAAAAGCTCAAGTCGACATCAGGGTAACCGGCCCAGGCTAAAGCGCCATCTTTTAGTAAAAACTGATAGATAAGGTTATTGGCTGGCACCGTGATCATTTGTACGAGTACAACAGCAATACCTAAGCCAAGTGCCGTTTCGATTTTTTTCGAAACTGCCAGAAAGGTACACATGCCTAAGAAGAACGATAAAGCTAAATTCTCAATGAAAATAGATTTAATAAAGAGGCTTAAATAATGCTCCATTTATAGGACCTCCGTGCGATGAACCTGATGTATTTGATAATCAGCGGGTTCAACTTGTTCTTTCTTAAGGCTTCGAATGAGCCAGATTAATAAGCCAATAACAAAGAAGGCGCTAGGTGGTAATAGCATTAGACCATTAGGAATATACCAGCCACCCTCATTTGCAACGGGGATAATAGTGTGGCCAAATAACTTGCCTGTTCCAAGTAATTCACGGAAGAAAGCAACAACCATTAATATTAAGCTGTAACCGAGACCATTACCGATACCGTCAAAAAAGCTCAGTATAGGAGGGTTTTTCATTGCATACGCTTCTGCTCGACCTAACACGATACAGTTTGTGATAATTAAGCCTACAAATACTGAAAGTTGCTTACTCGCTTCATAGGCATAAGCCTTCAATAATTGATCAACGACAATTACGAGTGATGCAATTATCGTCATCTGCACGATAATACGAATACTAGATGGAATATGATTGCGTATAGAACTAATTATTGCACTAGAAAATGCAGTTACAGTTGTCAACGCGATACTCATTATTAACGCAGCCATCATATTGGTGGTTACCGCTAATGCTGAACATACGCCTAAGACTTGTAATGTGATTGGGTTATTATCAATGAGTGGGTCGACTACACTCGATTTAATTTCACTTGCCATTGTTATTTCTCCATCTCACTCATTTTTTTCAGGTAGGGGCCAAAACCATCATTTCCTAACCAGAAGTTAACGAGGTTTGATACCCCACGACTTGTCAACGTAGCACCTGATAGGCCATCTACTTGATGTTCTGCACCAGCTACTTGGAAGTCAACATGACCACGAATGACTTCGATCTTTAATTCGCCAGATTCATTAAATGCCTTTTTACCCTGCCATTGCTTACGCCATTTAGGGTTATCAACTTCGCCACCCAAGCCCGGCGTTTCAGCATGAGAATAAAATTGCAGCCCGCCTATTGTATTAAAGTCAGCTTCAAGTGAAACAAAGCCATATAGCGTTGACCATAATCCATAGCCATGAACAGGTAGAACGACTTGTTTTAGTGAATTATTTTCTTTCAATAAATATATTTTAGCTAATTTCGCTCGACGACCGATATTGGCAATATTTTGCTCTGCAGATAATTTAATACTTTGTTCTGGATCGCCTGAAGCTTTGCGTTGATCGTAACTTGCAGGATCAATATCAGAGTAATTCCCTGTTTCAAGGTCAATGACTTTTACTTCAAATCGTTCAAAAAGAGTATTAATATCCGAGCTTTCATCTAGCAATCCAGTGACAGCTAGAATATTCTTTTTAATATCAGCTTCTTTATTAGCAAGCTGTAAAGGTTTAAACATTACTGCTGAAGTAGATACTAATACGGAACACACTAAGCAAAGTAGAAACGCAACGATAATGGTCTTTTTGGGGTCATCGTTTGGTAAGCTCAGAATCGATGCAATCATGCCCTGCTTTTTATTTGTCTCTGCCATAATGTTAGCTTCGCTTTAATCTTCGTTGAACATTGGCACGCACGACAAAGTAATCAATCAATGGTGCAAAAATATTGGCAAATAGAATTGCCAGCATGATTCCTTCAGGAAAGGCTGGATTGACTACTCGAATTAATACCGTCATGAAACCGATTAGAGCACCATAAATCCAACGCCCCTTGTTGGTCATTGCTGCTGAGACGGGGTCCGTTGCCATAAAGATCATGCCGAAGGCAAAGCCCCCCACAGTTAAATGCCAAAACCATGGTAAAGCAAACATCGGGTTAGTATCACTGCCGATAAAATTGAATAATAAGCTAGTTGCTACCATGCCAAAGAAGACACCAAAAATGATTCGGTAGGATGCTACGCGGGTATAAAGTAAAAACGATGCGCCTAATAAACAAGCGATAGTAGATGTTTCACCAATAGAGCCTTGCATTGAGCCTAAGAATGTTTGTGTCCAAGTAAAGCCGGCACTGGTAATAGCTTCTAAACCACCTGCTGCACCCAGAGCTAATGGCGTAGCACCACTAAACCCATCAATGGCAGTCCAAACTGCATCGCCTGACATAGAAGCAGGGTAAGCAAAATATAAAAATGCCCGACCCGTTAAAGCTGGATTTAGGAAGTTTTTACCTGTTCCACCAAACACTTCTTTACCGATGACAACGCCAAAAATAATTCCTAAGGCAACTTGCCATAAAGGCGTAGATGCTGGCATTATTAAGGTGTAAAGCATTGATGTTACCAGAAAACCTTCGTTCACCTCATGGTTACGTACTGCCGCGAACAATACTTCAAATGTACCGCCGGCGATTAATGTGGTGAGATAAATAGGTAAGAAATACAGTAAACCATGCAGCATACTTGCTGCAATGTTATTGGGATCAAAACCAATGCCAATATAGTTGAGAATTGAGCCTCTCCAACCATCGAGCTCGGTCATACCCAACTGTGCCATTGCAGTATTTGCTTGATGGCCGGTATTCCATAACATCATCAATATAACGGGGAATGTCGCAATCACGACATAGGTCATAAGACGTTTTAAATCTATACCATCACGTACATGAGGGGAGCCTTTAGTTGTATCGCTAGGCGAGTACAAAAATGTATCAACCATTTCAAAAACGGCAAAATACTTATGGTAGGGTCCACCTTTCTGAAATGAGGGTTCTATCCTATCAAGGATTCGTCGCAAACGAGCCATGCTTATCCTTCTTTTTCTATTTGAGTGAGATTGCTTCGTAGTACAGGGCCATAATCAAACTTGCCGGAACATACGAAAGAGCAAAGTGCTAAGTCTTCTTCATCTAGCTCAAGACAGCCTAATGCCTGTGCTGCATCGGTATCTCTAACAACTAATGCTCGTAATAATTGAGTGGGCAGTATATCTAAAGGCATTACTGTCTCAAATGCGCCGACAGGAACCATAGCCCGTGGACTACCATTTTGTGATGTGGTCATATTGAGGTCTTTTTTTCCCAATACTTTTGAAAGAAATACATTTAGAGCTGAGAACTTATTTTTTCCTACGGGCTTTATCCAACCAAAGAACTCTCGCTCCGTTGCTTCAGCGATAACAGATATTTGTAAATGAAAACGGCCGAGGTGGCCAGCCCAGTTTGTTGCAGTATGACCGTGTAAGACAGAACCTGAAATAACGCGAGACTGAACTTGTTCAACTTCACCTTCAACTAATTGTTCGGTACTAGCTCCAAGACGAGTACGTAATAATCTCGGCTGCTTCACTAATGGCCCTGAAAGCGAAATAATACGCTCAACCCATAATTTACCCGTTGTAAATAACTTACCGATAGCAATGACATCTTGATAATTGATTTGCCATACTGTTTTATTCGAACTAACAGGGTCAAGGTGATGAATGTGTGTACTAGCTAGACCTGATGGATGTGGGCCGGAGAATGTATGTGTTTCGACATTACTTGGCATATTAGCCACAGCCGGCGCTACTTGCGACTGGCAAATAAAGACTTTACCTTCCGTTAGATTACTTAACACTGTTAAGCCATGTGCATAGTCTTCAGCATACTCATTAATAATGATTGCTGGATCTGCAGCTAGAGGGGCTGAGTCAATAGCAGTGACAAAAATAGAATGGGGTATCGTTTCTGGGTTAGCTGATTTACTGTAAGGGCGGGTACGAATTGCGGTCCATAAACCTGATTCTAGAAGATTACTTCGTACTTGGTCTACAGACAGGCTTGTTAATTGGTTAGCTGAATACTGCTTGAAGCTGAGTTCATCATCTCCCTCTAGCTCGATAATAACGGCTTGTAATGCACGTTTAGCACCACGTTTTATTTGCTTAACAATACCTGCTGCTGGAGATGTAAATTGTACGCTAGGATTTTTTTTGTCGGTAAATAAAGCTTGGCCTAGCTTTACCTGTTGGCCTTCTTCAACCAGCATGGTCGGTTTCATGCCAACATATTCATTACCTAAAATGGCAACTGAGCTGACAGGATTAGCGTCATTAATTATTTGTGCAGGCGAGCCTGCAACGGGCAATGTGAGCCCTTTTTTTATAGTAAAATGCATAGATGCCTGGGTGAAGACAGCAATAGTCCTCCTCCTAACTCCTTAAGGCTTAAGATGGAGCTTAGTATAGGTATTATTACGGATTATTGGAAGTTGTTTACAGCTAAAAGGATCAAAATAATGTAGGTTCATCATGAATTTGTGGGCGTTAGCCATTTAAAGCCAATCACAAAGGCTATGAAACTAATAAATGCTGCCAAACTAAAAGTTATTGTTGGACCTGGTGTTAACCACAAATAGCCGCTAAATAAGCTGCCTAATGCACCGCCAGCACCAAACCCGACACTACTATAAAGCGCCTGCCCTCTACCTTGATTCTTGCCGGTGAAAGAGTGATGAACCCAAGCAATAGCAGCTGCGTGAAAAGTGCCAAAGCTTGCAGCATGGAGAAGTTGTGCAAATAAGAGTAAGCCCAATGAATCGGGATAAAAGCCAATAATAACCCAGCGTAAGGAACTTAATAATAAACTGATCAGTAGGACATTTCGAATGCCATAGCGCGGAAGCCAATGGTGCATAAACAAGAAAATAATAACTTCTGCAACGACACCTAAAGCCCAAAGTTGGCCGATCAAAGTACGGCTATATTGGTGCTGTTCTAAATAAATCGTATAAAAGGTGTAATAGGGACCATGGCTTAATTGTACTAAAAAGCAGATCGCTAAAAAGGCGCGGACTTCTTTTTGCTTTAAGATGCTGCGTAGGGATTGGTGTGCCAGACTTAGATGTCGTGAAGATGAATCCGGCACCACTAAACTGACTAACCAAATGCCAACGAGACTCAATAACATTGCATAAGGTACGATGCTGGCATCAAAGTGTTCGAGAAGTATGCCAAGCAAGGCAACAATAATGATAAAACCAATTGAGCCCCATAGTCGGATTTTACTATAGTGATGACTATGCGTGCCGAGGTGTTGCAAAGTGGTTGCTTCAAATTGTGGCAGTGAGGCATTCCAAAAAAAACTAAAAACCAAAAGAACTGCGGCAATCCAGTAGTAACTGTGATCAAATAATATTGCAGCAAAAGCAAGCGTACTAGCGAGGCTTGTCCATCGCACAATAGTCATTCTTTGACCGGAGTGATCAGCAATCCAACCCCAAACATTTGGAGCAACAATGCGCGTTGCTAATAAAATAGCGGTTAATTCACCAATTTCTCTGGCAGTAAAACCTTCCCATTGTAGATAGAGACCCCAATATGGGACGAGTACACCCAGTGATGCAAAGTAAAAGAAATAAAAGCCTGACAGGCGCCAATAAGGCGTGTTTTTAAGTGGCACGCCTTTGTTCTAAGCTTGTGCAGGTATAATGGGGGTGTTTGTGCTCACGTCACTATTTTGTGCGCGGTGACGTAGCATATGGTCCATTAACACAATGGCCAACATAGCTTCTGCTATTGGTGTTGCTCGAATACCGACACAAGGATCGTGGCGACCTTTAGTGACGACTTCGATAGGCTCTCCATCAGTATTTACGCTACGTCCAGGAATGCTAAGGCTTGATGTCGCTTTAAGCGCCATACTCACTAAAATATCTTGACCGCTAGATATGCCCCCTAAAATCCCACCGGCATTATTACTAAGGAAACCTTCAGGCGTGATTTCATCGCGATGTTCGGTGCCTTTTTGAGTGACACTTTCGAACCCTGCACCAATCTCAACACCTTTAACAGCATTAATAC
>CAJXPP010000073.1 GCA_913058195.1 uncultured Gammaproteobacteria bacterium
GAATATACTCTCAACTTCTCACGAATTAATCAATGTCTGCTTTGGGTCGGATGCTGCCGTTTAATTCAAACCCACACTACCATGCCAGCTCCTTGTGTAAGACGTTAAGCTGCAAGGTATTCAGTACAAAAGTCAATACAGTCACGGCATGCTTCACCACAGTCTTTACATTGAATGTGCTTTTCGTGTTTTATACATTCTTCTTCACATGTTTCACAGACTTTTATTGCAACTTCAAGAAAAGAATTTAAATGAGTCGAGTTATTGGCTGTGAATTTCAGTACCGCTGTGCTGGCTGCAATCAACTCTTGAACGGAAATTGAGCAATCGGCTAATGTGGTATCACCCATTTGAAACATATGCATGCAATGTTGATTACAAATTTCACCCATCTTGATACATTCTAGAAAAGTGTCGATCAACTCTTCTAGTTTGATATCAATCGGGATCTGGTGATTCATCTTGCTATGATCTACAGTGACTGCATTCGCATTCAATGATAGACCGCTACCTAGCGCTGCTGAAGCCATACCCAAGCCTTTTAATAAATTTCTACGTGATTCGTTGATTGTTTTTTCCACAGTACTTTCCTCTTGGTATGTTTATTGTTTATAGCGTCTATTACAAATAGTTCAGTGTATAAGAATATACAGTCCGATGCCCTTCATTTTAGATCAATACTTATATCAAGGTGTCAGCCAAGTAGAACTTTGTGGTCATGTCATTTAATTACTTGTTTGTGCTAAATAATCTAGATACTTGTTTTTAACCAACGGTTGTCAGCTGAGATCTAGCTCAAATAGCTAGAAGTATTAAATCAAGCCTGAACTACTGCAAATAACCCGTTATTTAAGCATCGCCCGAATGTTCGACATATGTGCATTTTTACGTTCTTTGCGTTCTTCTGGATCAGCCTGAGTCTTCTCGCTAGTCCAGATTAAATCTTCACCTGGTAATTCACGTAAGAACCGGCTCTCTTCACAGTCTAATTTTTCACCATATCGCTTACGCGTATTGGCTAATGTGAAAACGAGACTGCGCTGTGCTCTCGTTATGCCAACATATGCAAGTCGTCGCTCTTCTTCAATTCCATCTTCTTCTATACTAGTTCGATGAGGCAGTATTTCCTCTTCCATTCCGATGATAAATACATGAGGGAACTCAAGACCTTTAGCCGCATGAAGCGTCATAAGGTGGACTGCATCATCTTGATTTTCATCTTCTTGTCGTTCAAGGATATCCATTAACTGTAACCGTGAAGCAATATCACCGATACTTTTTTCTTCGGTATCTTGATCAATAATTCGACCAATCCATGCGACTAATTCTTCGACATTTTCCATACGTCTATTGGCTTGATCTGGATCGCCAGTCACTTCTTCTAACCAAGCACGGTAATCAACTTCCTCGATCATGTCTTTGATAGCTTCCAGTAGATTACCTCGTTTGGCGCGATCGGCAATATCCACCAGCCATTTACTAAAATAATCTAAGTGGCCCATTGCCTTTGGTGTAATTTTATCTGCTAAGCCCATCTCAAAACAGGCACCAAACATGCTTGTTTTACGTTCTGCGGCATAATTACCTAATTCTTGTAGAGTAGTCGCACCAATGCCCCGTCGAGGCGTATTAATAACCCGTAGAAATGCATTATCATCATCTTGATTT
This sequence comes from uncultured Gammaproteobacteria bacterium, assembly GCA_913058195.1. Taxonomy (GTDB): domain Bacteria; phylum Pseudomonadota; class Gammaproteobacteria; order Nitrosococcales; family Methylophagaceae. The sequence goes on from CAJXPP010000073.1 coordinate 1,669, forward strand.
GCCAATAAACGTAAATATGCCATGATGTCTTTCACTTCCACCCGAGCAAAGAATGACGTGCCCCCAGTTAAGAAGTACGGCACATTATGTTCACGTAAAATTCGCTCTATCGGCCGAGATTGATGATTACTACGATACAAGATCGCATAATCTTTAAAATCAGCTTGATGTTTCAGCTTATGATAAAGCAGCTCAGAAACAACTTTTTCTGACTCATGATCATCATCACGACAGCCAATCACACGAATAGGATCTCCCTCGCCCTTTGCACTCCACAGTTTTTTCTCAAAAATATGGGGGTTATTGGCAATTAAGGCATTAGCAACTCGTAAAATTCGTCCCATAGAACGATAATTTTGCTCAAGCTTTATTAGTTTTAATCGAGGAAAGTCTTGTTGTAATTGCACCAAATTTTCAGGCCGGGCCCCACGCCATGAATATACTGACTGGTCATCGTCGCCTACTACGGTTAAACCTTCGCGAATACCGACTAATTGTTTCACCAGTTCATACTGACAACCATTGGTATCTTGGTATTCATCGACTAATAAATAATGAATTCGAGCCTGCCATTTTTTTAAAACATCAGGAAATTCACGAAATAACAAAACGGGCTTTAAAATTAAGTCATCAAAATCGACTGCATTATAGGCTTGCAAAGCAGCAACGTAACGCTGATAAACATTAGCAGCAGCGACTTGTTCTCCATCTTCAGCAATGCGCATAGCTTCTGCAGGCATGACCATTTGGTTTTTCCACTCAGATATCTGCCACTGGCACTGCTCGGCATGTTCACTATCTGCAGCAAAATCTCGGCCCATCAAATCACGTAATACAGCCAAGCTGTCTTGAGCATCAAAAATTGAAAAGCCTGAGCGATAACCAAGGTGAGCAAATTCTTTTCGAAGAATATTTAGACCAAGATTATGAAATGTTGAAACCATTAGGCCTCGTGCAGAAGAATTCCGCGATGCCATCATCTCGGCCACACGTTTTTTCATTTCACGTGCTGCTTTATTAGTAAATGTCACCGCGGCAATATTTCGTGCAGCAATGCCACACTCTTCTATTAAATAAGCGATCTTGCGAGTAATAACGCGTGTTTTACCACTGCCAGCACCCGCTAAAACAAGTAATGGTCCATCAATATGCCGCGCAGCTTCCCTCTGCTGCGGATTTAAATCACGCACTAATTAACAATTCCTTGTATCCAATCGACGATAGCCAATGGCTTCGCTGAGATGAGCAGTTTCGATGTTTTCTGAGTTAGCAAGATCTGCAATCGTCCGGGCAACTTTCAAGATGCGATGATAGGCCCGAGCTGATAAGCCTAGTCGGCTAATGGCTTGTTCTACTAATTGATAATTACTTTCTGACAACTGACAGTATTCCTCTAACTCTTTATTATTTAGCAAATAATTTGCTTTCCCTGCACGCTTTATTTGTATTTCTCTTGCCTGCACCACACGCCTTTGTACTGCGGCACTGCTCTCTTCTTGCTGACCATTTTCCATAGGGCGTAACACCGATTTAGCAACAGGCGGCACTTCAACCAACATATCGATTCTATCCATTAACGGGCCCGATACTTTTGCACGATATCGTTGCACTTGCTGCTCTGTGCAATGGCATCGAGTTTCTCCTAGATATCCACACGGACATGGGTTCATAGCTGCTACAAGTTGGAATCGAGCGGGAAACTCTGACTGAAATGCAGCTCTTGAAATAGTGATCTTGCCAGATTCTATTGGTTCGCGCAGAACTTCTAATACTTTTCTATCAAATTCAGGTAGTTCATCTAAAAATAGAATTCCATTATGCGCAAGTGAGATTTCCCCCGGTCGTGGCGGGCTGCCTCCTCCCACCATAGCAACTGCAGAAGCGGTGTGATGTGGCGAGCGAAATGCTCGCTGTTGCCAAAGTGTACTATCAAACCCAGTGCGCGAGATTGATTGTATCGCTGCGCTTTCAACAGCTTCATTCTCAAGCATATCAGGCATAATGCTGGGTAAGCGACTTGCTAGCATAGTCTTACCGGTTCCAGGTGGACCACTGAGCAATAAGGAATGACTTCCGGCAGCAGCGATTTCTAATGCTCGCCTAGCATTAGCTTGTCCTTTTACATCAGAAAGATCAGGGTAGTTAATGACTGCATTCGTTTTACTATATTGATTAAATGCTAACGCTTGCTGCCCTGATAAATAGGCACATACATCTAATAAATGATTTGCCGACCGGCTCTTCGCATCAGCGATCAGTTCGGCTTCGTGACGATTAACTTCGGGTAGCACAAGTTCTCGACCTGACTTTGACACAGAAATAAGTGTCGGTAGCACACCTTTTACTGATCGTAACTCACCTGCTAAGCCAAGTTCACCAATGAATTCTTTATCCTGTAATGCAGCAAGTGGAATTTGTTCTGATGCCGCTAAAATACCGAGTGCAATCGGTAAATCAAAACGCCCACCTTCTTTCGGTAAATCTGCAGGCGCTAAATTAATTGTAACCCTTTGTTGAGGGAAATTAAATTGGGAGTTAATGAGTGCTGAACGAACACGGTCTTTACTTTCTCTAACCGCCATCTCAGCCAAGCCTACAATCGAAAGACTGGGTAAACCATTAGAAATATGCACCTCTATGGTTACCTCTGGTGCATCAATACCTGTCAGTGCTCGGCTAAAAACGGTTGCTATTGTCATCATCACCATCCTTGGTTATTTTTTTAGGTTGAGTTTACCAGCCCCTTTAAACTATTACTGTGTATTAACCCAATGAAAATATTTATACTTTTTCTTCTTTAGCTTAGATAATGATACGTTTACAAATTAATTTTTGGCGTAGACCGTCATATTTCGTCCTTTTTCTTTTGCCTCAAAAAGTGCTTTATCGGCACGAGATATCAGTGACTCTTGAGAATCACTTTGTCTAAATAATGTACTACCAATACTGACGGTGACCTTACCCGCAGTATCATAATGTTCATCTTCAATTTTTTTTCGTAGCTTTCCGCAAAAATTAATCAGGTTTTGTTCATCGACCTCAAGCGCAATTACAATAAACTCCTCTCCACCCCATCTTATAAGCGTGTCATTTTCACGTACTAATTTTGACAATACATGGGTAATATTTTGCAATATTTTATCACCTGCATCATGCCCAAATCTATCATTAATAATCTTAAAATTATCTATATCTATCACTAACAGGCCGAAGGTTTTATCATATCGAAAACCACGCGCAATCTCTTTAGAAAGAACATTATCTAGCTGAGTACCATTATAGAGTCCTGTCAAAGGATCGGTAATTGCCAAACGATGCAGTTCTTGCTGGCTCATAAATACGGCTTTTCTCGATCCATCAAATATTAAGGCACCAAGCAAGCCGAAAGAGAAACTACATATTATCCAAAAAACATGCATGGGATATGTGCCAGCCTGACTCATTAAATAGAAGGCTGAAACAAGCAGTATGACAGAACAGACCGTAGCACTAATTAAAGCATAGCTAAAGTTCATACCTGAAACGATAAATAGCCAAAAAACACACAGGTAGCCTTCCGGAAGAATCGGTACATAATTGCTAAGCTTACTAGCAAGATAAGCGTTGCATGACACCGCTATAATTGGCGATGCGGCAAGCGCAAGCATCACATATTTGTAAAACCTCTTTTTATATGCAAGAAAACTAATAGTGAGCATCATGGGGACAATAATTAGCAGGTGAACCCTCTGCATCAATGTTTGAACCTGTTCAGGTGCCCAAGATGATTTGTCAATAAATGTAAAAATAACGTATAGAAGTGCGGTTAAAAAGCTTATTGCAGAAATCTGAAGTTGCCGTGAAGGCTTATCCCACTCATGATAGAGTGCATTTAATTCATTATTTGGAAATTTTAGTGGCAACTTAAAGGGGAGAATATATTGAAGTATTTTTTGCATAGTTTCGTTTATATTCCGAGTTAAAATATTCTTCAGCACATTTCATATGGAGCTAAGTGAGGTTTCTACCTATCGTTAATCGATATATGAGCAACAATAGTCCGTAAGTTCTATCGCTTTCACATCAAAAGAAGAGTCAGCTGGCACATTAAATGATTCGCCACTTTTCACTGTTAACCATTCATCTTTTCCAGCAAGTTTATATGTTAAATGTCCCGCTAAAATCTCCATTAATTCTGCTTTGACGGTACCGAAGGTATATTCACTAGGCATCATAATACCTAAGGTTTTTGTACTACCATCTGCAAATGTGACTGTTCGGCTAGTGACATTACCATCGAAATATACATTCGCTTCGCAAGTAATGGTGACATTATTAAATTCTGACATAGTGTTCTCTTATTTTTTTGATTCTAATTCATTTACACGTTGTTCTAAGGCTTCTAATTTTTCACGAGTACGATGTAAAACTTGAGTTTGAACATCAAACTCTTCACGTGTAATCAAATCTAACTTGGCAAATGTAGCACTTAAAGCAGCACGAATATTCTTTTCTACATCATCTTGCATAGCTGTCAGGCCGGAAGGTAAGGCATTTGTAATACCTTGCACAATACTGTCAATTTTACTTGGATCTAACATCGATACCTACCTAAGTTTTATTTGTAAATTGTAGATTATATCAACCTTACTGAGTCATATCTTCAAAACTACATTTCGTCATGTGCTTATCGTGTCATCATTATGAATAAATAATTTTTCAAAAACCGTTATAAACGCTTGTTTTGTCGCTCTATCATAGCGTAAATACCTACTACTCTTGACTAGATTAAATAGTGGTAAATTGGTATAGTTTATCTACTGAATCAATCATTCCTTTGTTAATGAGAAATTAAATGCAAAAAATAGACGACTTTGTTATTGGATATTTTCCACACATGATTTTATCATTCTCCGCTTTTTGGATTGGGCTTATTGCCTACGGTTTATTAAACCAATAAGCTAAATATGAAGTACATCGTATAAACATTAAGAGCCGGCTATTGTAGCTGGCTCTTAATGTTTATACTGTATCATTGATGCTCTAACTTATTAGTTAAGTGACCTAGAAAATAATATGAAAATACATTCAAATATAATTGTTTTCTTATTACTTACAGCTTTCTCACTGTTTAGTATTTCGGTCTATGCCGAAATTATCGATCATAAGAAATATACTACTGATACAGAAACAGGCCTCGAGTGGCTGGATGTCACAGAAACTATAGAACAGAGCTACAATGAAGTTGAAGCGCAACTTGAGCCTGGTGGTAAATATCAGGGCTACCGTTTTGCTACTGCCGAAGAATTTAATACTTTCATCGGCCATTATACAAAAACAATAATCAGTCAAACACAGGTGAGACAAGTACTTCCTGTCAGTTCTAATATAGATCATCTTATGAACATTATCGGCTCCACACAACGCGTAGGAAAACGCGTTCGTAATGCAGCCGTTTCTAAATCAGATTACTCTGAAAAGCATTGGGCTAGGATGCTTGATTCAGTTGTAGGTATTACCACTACAGGCCAGAGTCATGATGGTTATACTTATATCGGCTATTCACTGCTTGCAAAATCACAAGATTTTGGCACCAAAATATGGCACTATTCAATTGCTAGTATGAACAAATATGTCGATAGAAATAAAGCAAATCCAGAAGCTGGAAGCTTTCTTGTTAGAGATACATCAGGCATCCAATCGCTCATCGACCAAGAGCTGAAAACCTTAAATTCAAAGAATTAGCTCAGTACTACTCTCTAATACTTACTCCCACCCTTAATCATACTCTTATGATTTTATTACAAATAATAACCTTACATACTTTACATGATCTAGATCAATGCTTTTTTCTGCTTGCTATATCACCATATGCTTATATCTTTTAAATTATAACGCTAGGTGACTCATGGAAAAACTAGAAGAACTCATTATTGAAAACTTTACTCTCATTATCTTTTTATTTGCTTTATCGTGGGTTGGTTTAGTAGCCTACGGTCTTATTATGCAGTAGGTTTATAACTGTTTAAGAAGCCCTCTAATTCAATTGGCTTTGTTCAAACAATCTGGTAATTGCCATTTATCTGTTATTTAGTTCAAACTAAGTGACAGATGAATCTGACCCATATTTACGATATTAAGCAATTACTCAAGCATCAATTGAAATGGCATTTTTTCCACAATCTCCCCATTTACAAGTATTTCAATCGCATGCTGTCCTGCATAATATGTGCGGGTAGTGATGTGTTTAAATGGATGTAATTTAGTTAGTTCGATCGATTCATATCCGGCTAGGCTAATATTTTTCCATTTAAACACTTTTGTTGTCGTTCTGCCATTTGCTTTTCTATGATGAACTTTATAGTCCAGCACAAACTTTTGACTTTGTTTTGATAGAGATCGCAGTTCTAGTGATAAGCCTAGTTTTTCACCCAACTTAATCACTGGCTTAGCTAAACAGAAGTTCATTAGTTTAACGTCTGGCCTCTCTGTATAACCGAGTAGAGGAAATACTTCTATTCTTCCCTGCTTAACAAGACTACGTAAGGCATGGCGAATAAGCCATTGTCGTTCAGCTGACGCTTTATACATCCATTGCTGACACAATTGGATAACACAGTCTGGATTGTCTTTTGAAATATCATTCAGATTATTAGCAACGGAGCGTCTAACATAAAGACTAGTATTATCTTTTAATAACTCTAATATCGGTAAAATGGCACTAGGATCATTACAAAATTTCGTTAGCCTTTTCCCCCATGGCAGTCTAGGTCGGATCCCTTCCGATGCTAACCTTCTCACATGCTCATCATCATCAGTGCACCACCTTACTAATGTCTGATGCGTTAATTCAAAGTGGAGTTCAATAAATGGACGAACTGCAAATTCAGCTGAAAAAAGTGTGGTTAAATTCTTTAATACTTTCAGAGCAAGTTCAGGGTGCCTCAAGCCATACACAGCCACATAATCAACCAGCGGCCATGCTGCAAAACTACTTAAGGCATCATCTTTATCGCCTCGGTCCCAGTTGGTTTTTAGCTGTAATAAAATTTCAGCAGCTTGTGAAAAATCAGCGGGTAAATAATCAGCTAAAATAGCAATCAAGTGATCAACACGCTGTTTAAGTTCTAGTTTTTCAAGCCCATTAAAAGCATCTCGTTCAAATTCTTGCTTAGGAAAGCTGGTAATTATCTGATTTAAAACAGCACTAATGCGTTTAACGGCATCAGTGCTTAAGCCAGACTTCATTGCCAATTCAACCCTTATTTTTTTACAAACAAAGCAATAGATTCAACATGAGTGGTACTGTCTCTTATACACAT
>CAJXPP010000074.1 GCA_913058195.1 uncultured Gammaproteobacteria bacterium
TCTACACAGAGTAGATCGTCGGCAGCGTCAGATGTGTATAAGAGACAGGGTGATATTAGCTGCTTATGTTTGAGAAAATACAGGCAGTAGCTTTTATTATGATCTGTCTAAATAATCTCGGAGCCCATACCCCTACTAGTCCATTAGGCTTAAAACATACCTATTTTCAATGTATATCTAAACTACACCTTCTATTCAGAAAAATTCGTTACCTTAATGGTGACTAATCAACCTCTTTTCGCTTTCCATGGTGCCTAGCGTATAATAAATGTCATGTTGTTGTATAAAGTAATCATGCCTGAATGTCATATCTGAACCTATCAACCAAACAAAGAATCACAGTCACAGCACTACTGTATATTCTATGGGTGCTAGTATTTACCTATTTCAGTGTTATTCAAGAAAAACAAGATCTTTACCAAAGTATAGATCGACAATTAGAGGATGCTGCACGCCTCACACCTCTGTTATTACCTCAAAGCCTTCACACTCGAGAGATGGATAAACACGATCAAACACTCTCGCAAGATTATGACAATATGTTCTCTTTATCCAAGTTCACCGATAACAGTGACATTATCTATATCTACACCTTAGTTTTACGTGATGATAAAGTTAGGTTCACCTCATCTAGTGCAACAATAGAAGAGCGTCTATCAGGCGAAGGTTTATCGTCGTACTTTGATCACTATGATGATGCTGACCCCGGCGTTTACAATGTTTTCAATACCAAAGAAAAGACATTTCTTGAATATACAGATCAATGGGGAAGCTTCCGAAGCGTCTTTATCCCGACTTATTCAGCAGATGGTACTTTTTACCTTGCCGGTGCTGATCTGTCTATTAACCACATCCATGCACTAGTCAATAAACATATGTATCAATCTGCAGCTATCGGCATTCTATTTCTGTTCTTTGTTTACCCCATTTATCTAGCGGCAACATTTAGAATAAAAAATGTAACGCAAGCACTAGATAAAAAAGTTCAATCTCAAACATCAGAACTTGTTCAGAAAGAACAACGCCTTAATCATGCTTTAAAAAGTGCCCAGCAAAGCTGGTTTGATATAAACCTGCTTACCGGTATGCTTGATGTGAGTGATGAACTTCCCAAATTATTAAAATATGATCCCTCTCGTTTTAAAGCAGACCTACATTCCTGGAAAAAATATATCCATCGTGAGGATATAGACAAAACACAAGCATTGTTTGATGAATGTTTAAAAACTGGTGGTCCTATTGTTGCTGAATATAGACTTCATGCTCGAGATGGTAGCTGGCCTTGGGTACAATCTGTTGCTGAAATTATTGAATGGGATGAAAATAATACCCCCTCTAGAATGATCGGTATTAATAGAGATATTACTCAAAGAAAGCGCAGTGAGGGTGTATTACGTACGCTGGCTGAAACAGGCACTACTGATGAAGACGATATTTTTAAAATTATTGTACGTCAATTAGCGCTGTCTCATGATATGCGTTATGCACTCATCGCGTGCATTAATCCCGATGACAATACTCAGGTAGATACTATTGCCTTATGGGCAAACGGAGAATTCTCAGAAAACATCAGTTACAGTCTAGCAAACACTCCTTGTGCTACTGTTGTAGATGGGGCGGATCATACCCTTTGTTTCTTCCCTGAACATGTACAACAACTGTTTCCCGATGACCTGATGTTGGCAGACATGAAAACAGAAAGTTATGTTGGCGTACCTCTTATTAATTCTGCTGGAGAAACATTAGGTCTTATCGCCCTGCTAGATGATAAACCCATGCCAGAAAACCTACTAAAATCGGGACTTTTGGAAAGCCTTGCCGTTAGAGCAAATATTGAATTAGAGCGTAAAACATCAAAAGCAACATTAGAGATGATGGCACACTATGATGTGCTTACCGGCCTACCTAACCGTACACTGTTTGCTGATCGCTTTACGCAAGCTGTAGCACACAGTAATCGCTCTGAAAGTATGTTGGCTATTTGCTTTCTCGATTTAGATGACTTTAAGCCAATAAATGATAATTATGGCCACAATATAGGTGATAAATTATTAATAGAAGTAGCAAAACGTCTCAAAGAAACTATCCGAGTTGAAGATACTGCAGCACGGCAAGGCGGTGATGAGTTCACTTTATTATTACGAGATATTGAATCCTTTTCTCAGTGTGAGAAATTACTTGAACGTATTCGTCAAATATTGAGCCAACCTTATATCATTGATAATCATCATCATAAGTTAAGTGTTTCAATTGGTGCCACACTTTATCCGCTTGATGATGCTGATTTAGATACTTTATTACGCCATGCTGATCAGGCGATGTATCAAGTGAAATTAGCAGGTAAAGATCAATATCTACTATTCAACACCAATTATGAGCAACAACTTAGTAACAAACAAACAAAACTTCAAGAAATTAAACATGCTTTAGCTAATAAAGAATTCCAATTATTCTACCAACCCAAAGTTAATATGGAAACTGGTGAAGTGTTTGGTGTGGAGGCATTAATTCGGTGGATTCATCCAGAACAGGGAGTGATTCCACCTTTAGATTTCCTAACTATTATTGAAGGAACAGATCTAGAAATTCAAATCGGTGGCTGGGTAATTAATGAAGCATTATCACAGATGAATAGTTGGCTGCAATATGATATTGATCTTGAAATGAGTATCAATATATCTTCCCATCACCTACAGTCCTCCACTTTCTTTAACCAATTAAATGACGCATTAGACAATTATCCTAACGTTAATTCTCAACTCTTACAATTAGAGATATTAGAAAGCAGTGCCCTGGGTGACTTGGAGGCTATCAGCAGTATCATTATGACATGTCAAAATGTACTTGGTGTGAATGTCGCATTAGATGATTTTGGTACAGGTTATTCATCTTTAACCCACATGAAAAACCTACCAGCTAACACTATTAAAATTGATCAAACATTTGTGCGTGACTTATTAGATGATCCTAATGACTACAGCATAATAAATGGTATTATTGGTTTAACTAAAGCCTTTAACCGTGAAGTTATTGCCGAGGGTGTGGAAACTACTAATCATGGCATAATGCTACTTATAATGGGCTGTAACAAAGCTCAAGGTTATGGAATATCACACGCATTACCAGCTAATGATTTAATGACATGGCTTACCGATTACAAACCAAATCAGCATTGGATAGACTATGGAAATACTCAGCTATCAGCACAAGAACAAAAAATTATTCTGTTGCAATTAACGACAGAATGTTGGTTTAACAATGTTAAGATTATTTTACTATCTGTCGAAGATAGTGGCTCGCGACAAACCTTCATAAAATGTCATCTTGCAAGCTGGTTATCAAGCTTTAAAGCTGAAAATTTATTCAAGCAGAGCTGGATAGACCAAGTCCAACAGGCCCATGATGTAATGTTTAGCCTTGCAAGCCAACTCCTCATAAAACATCAGGCTGGACAAATTAATGAAGTCCAAGAAAAAGTGGATGAACTAAATGCCTCCTATCAAGCTGTAACTTCTCTTTTGAACAGCAATAATAGAAGCTCAATAGCCCAAACTTCATTTGCAGCTCTTGCTAAGAAATAATTAATGGCATTGATATTTTCTTCTTCTTGCCATTTTTCAGCTATTAAATCCCCCTAAAATCTCTAGAACCTTCTATGTACTTTGGACTAATTCTTATAATCTATAAAACACTCTAAATGAGCTATTTTTGTTTCTTCTAAAAGACTGGAAAAATTGACAAATTATTTGAATAGGCTTGAGTTCATATTAATGAATAACTCGAATTACAAACCTTATTTCCACATAACATCTGAACCTTCTTTAACTGCTGTGCCAAGGAGTTCAATGAGGGGTAATGCCCTCTTAGAAATGCTTATTGTAGGTTCGTCATCATCATTATTTTGTGGCGTTGATTCTACAGTCGAAAGCGCAAGCTGTAACTTCTGTAAAGCAGCCGTAACATCCTCTGCCAAAATAGCGCCTGGCACAGTGGCACTGTGTCCCATCATTTTAAGCATCGACAGGCCTACATCACCAAACATAGTAATATCAGCATGATATTTTGTGGTAAAAGTAACCAGCATAAACTTCCTTCTCCTAAGCATGGCTAAGTAGCCGCTTAAATCGTTAATCAAAATTATAATTTATCAATATACAGGTTTATGACAAATCAATGCAGCTATAACTTACTGCCATCTGTATTTAAATTTCCATTATAATCACAGCATTGTGTTATACCATCAAAGGTATTGCATTCATCTTAACTTCTGATATTTAGGACTTATAAGCTTTATGGCTCAATACGTATACAGCATGAATCGCGTTGGCAAAATCGTGCCGCCGAAACGTGAAATCCTCAAGGACATATCACTTTCCTTTTTCCCTGGTGCCAAAATTGGTGTATTAGGCCTAAATGGTTCAGGTAAATCGACATTATTAAGAATCATGGCAGGACTTGATAAAGATTATCTTGGTGAAGCCGTGCCAATGCCGAATATGAAGGTAGGTTATTTACCACAAGAACCTGAACTAGATGATAATAAAACGGTACGAGAAATTGTAGAGGAATCTGTTTCTGATGTGAAACAAGCAATGGATGATTTGGAGGCTATTTACACTGCTTATGCTGAACCGGATGCTGATTTTGATGCCTTAGCTAAAAAACAAGGTGAACTAGAAAACTTGATCCAAGCTAAAGAAGGTCATAATTTAGAAAATGCCCTAGAGCGTGCTGCTGATGCTTTACGCTTACCACCTTGGGATGCGAAGGTAGCCGTCTTATCTGGTGGTGAACGCCGTCGTGTTGCCTTGTGTCGCTTATTGCTCGATAACCCAGATATGTTATTGCTTGATGAGCCAACGAATCATCTTGATGCGGAATCTATTGCATGGATTGAGCGTTTTCTACAAGACTTTCCTGGTACAGTTGTGGCAATTACTCATGATCGCTATTTCTTGGACAATGCGGCAGGTTGGATCTTAGAACTAGATCGTGGACGTGGTATTCCTTATGAAGGTAACTATTCGTCTTGGTTAGAACAAAAAGATGCTCGTCTAGCACAAGAAGCAAAATCCGAGGCCAGTCATAATAAAGCAATTAAAGCTGAGTTAGAGTGGGTTCGTCAAGGTGCTAAAGGCCGTCAATCCAAATCTAAATCTCGCTTAAAATCATTTGAAGAAATGAATTCACGTGAGTTCCAAAAACGTAATGAAACTCAAGAAATCTACATTCCACCTGGTCCTCGTTTGGGTGATAAAGTGATTGAGTTACATGGTGTGACTAAGTCATATGGCGATAAATTATTGTTTGAAAACTTGAACATAACGATTCCTGCAGGTGCTATTGTCGGTATTATTGGCCCAAATGGCGCAGGTAAATCCACTCTATTTCGTATGATAAGTGGTGAAGAACAGCCAGATACAGGTAGCATTGAGCTAGGTAGTTCAGTAAAGCTGGCATATGTCGACCAGTCTCGTGACTTGAATGGTGATAATACGGTGTTCCAAGAAATTTCTGAGGGTAGCGATATTATTACCGTCGGGACCTATGAAACATCTTCTCGCTCATACTGTGGTCGCTTTAACTTTAAAGGTTCTGACCAACAGAAATTCGTCAAAGATTTATCCGGTGGTGAACGCAATCGTTTGCATATGGCTAAATTGCTCAAAGAAGGTGGTAATGTATTGTTACTTGATGAGCCAACTAATGATCTTGATATCGAAACACTACGTGCCTTGGAAGAAGCTATTTTAGCTTTCCCTGGTTCAGCAGTAGTGATATCACATGATCGTTGGTTCTTAGATCGTGTCTGTACGCATATGATTGCTTATGAAGGTGACTCAAGCGTTGTCTTCTTTGAAGGAAACTACACTGAATATGCTGATGATTACAAAAAACGCTTTGGTAAGGATCATCAACCTGAGCGAATTAAGTATCGTAAGATGAATTAAGTTCCGGTTAGTTTTTACAGTTAAAAACCAAGTCACAGACAAATTTAGTGGCTTGGTTTTTAGACCGGACCATCAAATATCGTACTAGTGACATTTCTCTAACATATTGCCTTCTATCATATTAATAGAATAGCCCTCTCCAAACTTACATAAATAAACAACTCTATTTTAAAATTAATTGGGTTTTCTAAATCGTAATGTCATACGATCGCTTTCACCAATTGCTAAGTAATGTGTTTTATTTTTATCACCTAAACGTAAAGTAGGTGGCAATGTCCAAACGCCTTCTGAATAGTCTTTAGTGTCTTGACTGTTGGCATTTATTTCCGATGTTTGCTCTAGAACAAAACCAGCCTGCGTTGCGAGTGAAATAACTACACTTTGGCTTAAATAACCTGATAGCTTCATTGCCGACAAATCCATTTCAGCATTAGCTCTATGGTCAGTAACTCCTAAAATTCCTCCAGGTTTTAATACACTGTAAAATGCTGTAAACATATTAGCTTCGTAACCACCTTTCAACCAGTTATGAACATTCCTAAAGGTCAGAACAGCATCAACACTGTTTTTTGGCCCTAGCTGCCAATAGTTTGGTGGCCCTAATTCGACAAGCTCTACATCACCATAAATATCAGGATAGTTTCCCATCCATTGTTGATATTCTGCTTGCATTGTTTGTCTCCACTGAGGCCCTGTATTTAGCGGGAAGCCTGCAGCAATCAGCTTTCCACCACCTTGTTTTAGATAAGGAGCTAATATTTCTGTATACCAACCTTTACCTGGCCACACCTCTATCACAGACATATCAGCTTTAATGCCTAAAAATTCTAATGTTTTCACTGGATGACGGTATTGGTTTCTTTGTAAATTTGATTCTGAACGATGCTCACTGGTGATAATATCGCTTAAGGGCACAAGTTCAGTGGCATTAACATCCATTATTAGCAAAATAGTGAATATTGATAAAGCATTTAAGATCAGGTGTTTTATAGCTCTCATATTAGGCTCCTTATTCAATTAAAAATTGATATTGTTGCTTATCCATAGGATAAGTAAAAATCTTTAAGATAATAACAGGCAAGATAATCTGATAGCATTACTCCTATTCCCCTCTCTACAACTTTAAGATTTAGTTCCTGTACCAATGACTTTTTTCTATCTGTTGCTTAGTAACTTATCCAATAAGTTCTAATTCTAATTTAGATGCTGGTCAGATGTTTTCTGATGGCAGCACTTTTACGGTTTTCTTTGTATCTTTCAATGCTTATTAAATGTAATAATTAACATTAATAATATTGACTAATATAATGATTATTAACTATATTTCACTTTATACAAGTAACGTAAAAGCTGATATTATTCCGTATATATTCTTTATAATGAGCGGTGTCATATAAGCCCTAATATTAACGTTATACCTATTATCATTGTTTATATGCAGTAATAAATAGACATTCGAAGCTCATTATTATTACATTTTATTATTCTTATAAAGCTTAAAATCTTCAAATGTATCAAGGTCCCACTGCATTACAGTTTGAATGGTATTTAATGTACTTTGTTTGATTCGTTGTAGTGTTGCTGAAAATACACCAGCATGGCCCCATGTCATTTTAATAAATAATTCTGGATAGGCTTGTTTCATTCCAATCATCACATAACCACCATCTTGTGCAGGTGAGATCACGATATCATTGCTTTGTTGTAGAGCATTGATCGCAAAATCCAGATCAGCAATGGTCAGTGATGGACAATCACAACCAATTAATAACACACGGGATGACTTTTTTAATGCTTCGTCTATGGCATGAAACATACGTTCACCGAGATCATTGCCCTGCTGCTGATGTAAAGACACATCATACTTGTCAACACAGTCTTGGTAAAAAGGATGACCCATGTCGGGACTAC
The DNA here is from genome assembly GCA_913058195.1 of uncultured Gammaproteobacteria bacterium. GTDB lineage: Bacteria > Pseudomonadota > Gammaproteobacteria > Nitrosococcales > Methylophagaceae. The sequence continues at coordinate 7,863 of CAJXPP010000074.1, forward strand.
ACCAAACTTGAATCGAGCATAATTGTGATTTAAATAGCAGGCCTAATATACGTTTTGTTAGCTCAATATGAACATCGAGAGCAGCTTGAGCTGTTAGCTCTGGCATAAGTCGTGTCTTAACAGCTCCAGCAACAGGTGCTTTGCAAAATACTAAAATGGCAGTGTCTGAATAGTTATAACTCACGATCTGACTTTAATGGCATAACTAACAATCTGTTTAAAGCGGTATCATCCAGCTTTTGATACTCTGCTAAACCAATGGTCATATTTATATGGCCCGCCTGAGGCTGATCTATATAAGTACCAAATAAACGATCCCATATACTTAGCGAAAAACCATAATTACTATCTGTTTCAGAACGAATAACCGAGTGATGAACTCGATGCATATCTGGTGTCACGATAAACCATCGAATAACAGCATCAACTTTTTGTGGCATTGCGATATTGCTATGATTAAATAAGGCAGAACTACTCAGTATGACTTCAAAGATAATAACGGCAATGGGATTGGCTCCCAAAATAACAACACACGCGACTTTATATATCATCGATAAAAAGATTTCAGCAGGATGGAACCGCACTGCTGTGGTTACATCAATATCTAAATCAGTGTGATGAATTTTGTGTAAACGCCATAACCATGACCACTGATGGGAAGCAGTATGCTGTCCGTAGATGGCTAGATCTAGCAGTACAATGGCAATCACGGTTGATAGCCATGATGGCAAGGATACTAGGTTTAATAGGCCCCATCCCTGTTCATAAGCCACTGTAGCAGTGAAATATGCTGCGGCGCCAAGAGTGAATCGAACAAGCAAAGTATTTATAATTGATAGGCTAATATTGCTAAACCATCGCCCTTGTCTTGCATAGTTTAGTTTACGGCGTGGGGCATAAACTTCCCACAGCATCATGATAATTAATATCATTATAAACAATGTTATTCGTAATATACCTTCCAAAATGTTCCTTCATATTTTAAGTAAAACCTGTCTCTTATACACATCTCCGAGCCCACGAGACTAGGCATGATCTCG
>CAJXPP010000075.1 GCA_913058195.1 uncultured Gammaproteobacteria bacterium
TACACAGAGTAGATCGTCGGCAGCGTCAGATGTGTATAAGAGACAGACCCATTATAAAGGTCAATACTTTGTATTATCAGGTCATCTATCACCTCTTGATGGGATTGGACCTGATGACCTAGGCATTCCACAACTGATTACCTTGCTTGAACAACAAATTATTAAAGAAGTTATTCTGGCAACTAATCCAACTGTCGAAGGCGAAGCAACCGCGCATTATCTAAGCCAATTAGCTCATGATAGAAACATCCATGTCACACGTCTTGCACATGGGATCCCTCTTGGGGGTGAGTTGGAATATATTGATAGTGGTACACTGTCACATGCGTTTTCAGGACGAGAAACACTATAATCAACTGTTATCGATATATAAAGAGCATCAACTATGGCTGATAAACCCGCCCCATTTCAACTTTTAAAAACTTACAATGGCTTAATTCACCGGCAGCCACTTTTTGTCAGTGATAGTCTGGGTGTTGATAGCTACCATCTTTCATTTTTAAATAAACAGGGTGAAAAAATTGATGACGATAGCGAAGTTCCAGCTTTTATAGAACAACTGCCTGACATACTTCCTGCTATTAGTGAGCGTCAAAAAGCATTACTTTCTATGCCTGAATCTTGGCGTGATGCTTTATTACATGGCCAGAAATCGAACGTTGACTTCATTCTTGATGTGAATGGTGATGATGAACCTCAAACTGATAGCCAACTTTTTTCTTTCGCGCGTCACGCTTCTTTAAATAAAGATAGCAAGAACAGCAAAACATTATTAATCGATCTAGCAGAATTTAATTCTGAGGTATTAACAGAGCATCTTCCGTATTGGCGTGACCGTCACGATATTCTATGTGCCACCAATGTAAATGATCTTGGCGAGTTTGCATTTTGCCAACAACATGAATTAGATCTACTACAAGGCCAGTTCTACACTCAGCCATCAGGAAAGCCAAACCAAAAACCATCACCAGCAATACAAATATTAATGGAGCTGTTAGTTAAATTGCAAGATCCTGATGTCGATGCCGATGATGTTGCTCATACCGTTAACCTTGATGTTTCATTAAGTTATAAATTACTACGTCTTATTAACTCTGCTTTCTTTGGTTTACCTAGAGAAGTTGCGAGTGTTAAACAAGCCATTGTTTTACTTGGCTATAAAAAGATTAAAACATGGGCAAGTTTACTAAGCTTATCTGCCGCCGACGACAAACCAGTAGAGTTACGTGTTGTTGCCATGACTCGAGCCAAAATGTGTGAATTATTGGCTAAGTATTATAAAGGCGATACCGAGATATTCTTTGCTGCTGGTTTATTTTCTAGCCTAGATGCCTTAACAGATAAGCCTATGGCTGAACTACTTAATAATCTTCCTTTATCTGAAGACCTAAACCAAGCACTACTTAACCGTTCAGGGCTTGCAGGTCGAGCGCTAAACGATGTTTTAAATTATGAAAATGGTGACTGGCAAGCAATACAAGCCTCAGCATTACCTGTAGAGATTATTGCCAGAGCATATCTAGATGCAATTAACTGGGCCAAAGAATTGAACGTTCAATTACAAGACTAAAATGTCAATCTCATGGTTGGCATCACAATCAGACTCTGAATTTCCTCTAATAGATCAAGCTGATGAAGATGGTTTATTAGCCGTCGGCGGCGACTTATCATCCACTCGTCTTATAAAGGCCTATCAACATGGTGTCTTTCCTTGGTTTAATCAGCATGATCCAATTTTATGGTGGAGCCCAAATCCACGAATGGTATTATTTACAGATAAGGTGAAAATAGCAAAAAGCCTCAAAAAAACACTTAGAAGCACTAAGCTAACAGTCACTATTGATCATGCTTTTGAACAGGTTATGGAAGCCTGCTCACTGCCTAGAAAAGGTGATAAAGGTACATGGATTCATCAAAATATGATTAATGCCTATGTTGAACTGCATCAGCAAGGCCATGCCCATAGTGTTGAATGTTGGCTAGATGGCAAGCTTGTTGGCGGGCTTTATGGTGTTGCCATTGGCCATATGTTTTTTGGTGAATCGATGTTCAGCCATGTTCGAGATAGCTCGAAAATAGCTCTTGTCGCATTATGCAAGCAACTGCATCAGTGGGGTTTTCCACTCATTGACTGCCAAGTCTATTCTGACCACCTTGAAAGCCTCGGCGCAGAAGAAATTTCACGTAGTGATTTTTTAACTATAATGACACCGCTTTGCCATCAACACTATATTGAAAATTCATGGCGAATGACGCTAGAACTATCATGAATGAATTAATCCAGTTTTATCAAGACTCACCTCATGCATGCTCTTATATGGAAGGTAGAGAAGCACAAAATATTTATCCTGACCCGGATAAACCGATGTCAAATGCCTTGTATAGTCAGTTAATCGAACATGGTTTTCGTCGCAGCGGTGATATGACCTATCGTCCTATGTGTCCCAATTGCCAAGACTGTGTTCCAGTGCGTATTAATGTTGACCAGTTTAAATTAAGCCGTAGCCAACGACGTTGCATGAATCGTAATAAAGATCTCCGTATTTCTGTTCATCCTGCCACTTTTAACCCCGAGCATTACCAACTCTACTGCAGCTATTTAGCGGCACGACATCTTGATGGCGGCATGGATGATCCAACTGAAGAGAGTTATTTACGTTTTTTAACAAGTAAGTGGTCTGATACGCAATTTATTGAAATTCATGATAAAGACAAGCTCGTTGCTGTCGCAGTAACAGATTATGTCAATCAAGGTTTATCTGCACTCTATACTTTTTTTGATCCGTCTATGGATAAAAGAAGCCTAGGTATATTCGGTGTCCTTGTTCAAGTCAATATAGCCCAATCACTAGGTTTGCCGTGGGTTTACCTCGGTTATTGGATAAAAGACTGCAGAAAAATGCTATATAAACAAAAATTTTCTGCCGTAGAATGTTACATAAACCAACAGTGGCAACCACTAAAAACATGAAAAACTTTGAATAATCAGTAGTTTTACGGCAAAATGACTCCTTTATTCACCTTAAGAACTGATTAACAATTTTATGGCAAAAGAAGAACATATCGAATTTGAAGGCACTGTTATCGATACAATGCCCAATACAACATTCCGCGTTGAATTAGAAAATGGCCACGTTGTAACAGCCCATATTTCAGGAAAAATGCGTAAGAACTATATCCGGATCCTAACTGGTGATAAAGTTACCGTTCAGTTAACCCCATATGACTTGAGCAAGGGACGTATTACCTATCGAGCGCGTTAATTACTTAATACTCTATCGATATATGCACTGAAATGCATGATAAGGAAATTTGGTTATGTTTTCACTTAAAGGTAAATCAAAAAGCGACGCAGCTGCTGGAATCACATTTTCCAATGACGGTATCGCTTTAGCAATAATAAAACGTGGCTCATTATCTCTCATCTTAGATGCATGTCAGTTTGTTCCTTGCCAACCTAAAGATCAAAAAACACAACTTGCCCAGCTCGCAAAACAGTATCAACTTAATCTCATACCCTGTAATTGTGTTCTGCTTCCAGGTGAGTTCGAGCTTCTCCAAGTCGATGCACCAGAAGTTCCAAGTCAAGAGTTATCCGCAGCATTACGCTGGCAAATAAAAGACCTTCTCGACTTCCATATTGATGATGCCGTCATCGATCATATTGCATTACCAATGGAAGGTAGCTCAGGTAAAAAACAATTACTTGTAGCAGCAAGCCGAGAATCTGTTATTCGTGAACATGTTGAGCATATGCAATCAGCATCTTGTAATATCAATTCAGTTGATATAGCTAACCAAGCCGCCCGCAATATTCTCAATAAACAAATCCCCACTAGTGCTCACGAAAGTATTGGCCTGTTAAATTTATGGAATGATGTTGCTAAAATAAGTATCATTCTTAATCAAGATATATACATTAATAGAAGCTCTAATATCGGACTAGAATCATTACAGTTTGTCAGTGATGAAGATACAAATAGTCAGCTAATTGTAGATTCCTTGGCGCTAGAACTCCAACGTACTTTTGACTATTATGAGAGTCATTCAAGGCAATCACCTATATCCCAGTTGGTTATCATTTCAAATGAACAGCCATTGGAGAAATTGGCTGTTCTGTTACAGCAACGTTTAGGAATTGACTGTATTGGCATTAACATCCCAGATATTCTCACCCTCAATGAGAATATAGCTAATATCGATCATAAATGTATAACTGCTATTGGTGGTGCATTGAGGGGTTTTTCATAATATGCAGCAAATAAATTTATATCAGGCACAATTTAAGCCTAAACAAGTTCCTCTGCCACCAAAATTAATGTTACAAATAGCCGTTATAGTGATCGCTATTTTGGCACTTATTAGCTTCTATAGCTCTCAGAAAAACTCAGTGTTAGAAGAGTCTATTTCACACTCCGAACAACAAATCTCACCAGACCTAGATACTCAGTCTCTCGATACCCCACTTCTTCATGCCCAACTAGATGGTTTACATAAAAAAAATAAACAAAAACAATCTTTATTACACTATCTCACTCAGCATGATCTCGGTAATCAACTCGGTTTTTCAGAAACATTAGGCAACCTTTCCCAACAACGTATTCATAATGTCTGGTTAACATCATTTTCCTTTATTGATGCTGGAGACTCGATCACTTTAGATGGCAAGTCATTAGAATCAAGTCAAATCCCGCTGTATATCGATAACCTAGCACGCTCAGAACACTTTAAAGGCAAACAATTCTCCGTCTTTGAGCTACAAAAAGCTGATGATACGGGTATATATAGCTTTAAACTTCATACCAATAATAAGCTGGGGAAATAAAAAGTGAATAGAAACATAAAATCTATCATCACTTACCTTATAGAGCTTAGTTTGAGAGAACGCTTTCTCCTTCTATTGATCGTCTTAGCTGTTATATATGCAGCATGGAATGGTCTTATCTACAGCAAACAACTTCAATATCATCAGCAGTTGGTTAAACAACAGCAAGGGCTTGTAGATCGTCAACTACAACAACAAGTGCAACTGGCTGAAAACATCGCCCTACTAACGGCTAAGTCTCACTCTAAAGAGCAGCTCGAACAAGCAATAGTTGATGCGAAGAATGAATTACAGCAAAGCAGTGAACACTTAGACGCTGTGTTAGAAGGCTTGGTGCCTCCCACTAAAATAACTGAACTACTACATAGTGTATTACTGCAAACGCACGGGTTAAAATTAGTTGCTCTAAATAACGAGCCTGTTGAAGCAATCACTATACTTGATGAGAAAACAGAAAATAACCAGCCACTGGATGAACAAGAGCAGCACGCTAAACTGTATAAACACTCAACGAGTATGACCTTATCTGGTAATTATCAGCAGCTTTATCACTATCTTAAAATGATAGAACAATCCACATGGAGTCTCTACTGGGATAAACTTGAATACCATGTCACCGAATACCCTAATGCAAAAATAACAATACGTGTGCATACAATTAGCTCAGATCAATATTGGATAGGCTTATGATCATGTTTCGGTCGAAATTCATTATTATTCTGAGTATTACACTACTCTCTAACGCGCTCTTTGCCGTGGAGAAATTAGCTGATCCAACCCTACCTGCTAATTATAAACAACACTCATATGCTGCATCCGCCGAACAGGAAATTACTACGGCCATGCCTTATGAATGGGTATTAAATACGACCATTGTTTCGCCTTATCAAAAAATCGCCATTATTAATGGTCAACAATTAAAGGTTGGCGAAGAGATTAATGGTGCAAAAATAATTCTAATATCACATCAACATGTTGTTCTTAGTTATAACAACAAGAAGATTGACCTATTATTGCAACGTTCATTTATTAGTGAAGTAAATGCTGCTAGAACCCAATAGACTTTATTTGTTTATTTTCGAAACACTTGGCTTATAGATAGAAATGCTAAAGCGATAAAGGCTAACAATGTCCATGCGGGTATGCTCAAGCCTATAAACGACCAAACCACTTCCGCACATTCGCCAGAACCACGCATCACCATATTAATGGCATCTGATAACGGGAAATTTTCCAACATAAAGTTTAAACCAGGGCCACAACTTGGTACTTGATCTGCTGGTAAGTTTTGCAACCAGACATGTCGCGTAGATACTCCTGCACCTATAAGCGCGAACAAGCCTGCTAAGCTTCCGTACACTTTTATACCCCAACCTTTTGGGTTATGTACGACTGCTAAGAATAGAGTAATGCCAACAAATAAAGCAAATACTCTTTGCAAAATACATAATGGACAAGGCTCTAAATGATCTACGAATTGAAAATAGCCAGCAATACCTAACATCGAAGCACAAAATAGAAAGCCCATAAAGAATATACTACGTGACGATAACATTACTTTCTCCGATGATTAATTGTGTGCTAACTTACATTAAAGACTGTCAAGGATAAAGGAAAATCATTATGAACGAACAAGAACTAGAACAAAAATTGATTGCTGCCTATGACAAAATGATGGGTAGAATCAACTCCCTTCTTAATGCTGCTGAACAACATGCACTGCCTACATTACAAAGTAATATTGCAAAGGCAAAGCAACAAGCTATTGAATTAAAAGAGATTTCACAAGAAGAAGCCGAGAAAATTGGCACTTATCTGCAGCGTGATATACACCATGCAGCAGATTACCTAAAGCAATCAGAACAAAGCTTTACCACTTGGTTTAATTTCGACGTAGAACTTATTGAGGCCAGGATGCTAGAGGCTTTTTCAAATGTTGCAGATAAAACCCGCTTAGAGCTTGCGCGACTTGCCGTACAAGCGAAATTTTCCCAGCAGTATCATACCGGTGAAATTACAACTATCGGCACACTATCATGCGACAATTGCGCTACAACAATGCATTTCAAAAAGACAGGTCGAATCCCACCTTGCCCAAAATGTCATAAAACACAATTTGTTCGTACTGGCTCAAAATAGCTAATCAAGCCAATACCACCCGCCTTCTGCTATCAGCTGGCATAATAGGTTTACTATTTGCTCACTTGATTTAATCTGTTGCCAATCAGTGTGTGTAAAAGCGTTATGTTCCGTCAATAGCGGTAGATAAGAGCAGTTTTCATCATCAACAAAATATGATTCACCCGCTAGGTACACATGACCACCATCAGTGTCGGCTGACCATGCAAAACGGTGATAAAGGCTGCGTTGTAGTTCGCCTCCTTTGCCAAATAGTTCGTCAAGTTCTTGAATCGATGGCAAATCCGTCAAGCTTTCTGCTGCTAATGTTGCCAAACTAGATTTAGTCTCAGAAACATACTTACCCAAAGCTTGAGTTAATATTGGCTCTGCTTGATCTATAGTGTCGTGCAATAACTGCTTTAAGCGACTTATTGTTTGTGAATCAATTTCCGTTTGGTTAACCGTGATCTGTAGATCAGGATCAGAATACCGTCCCGTAGCAAGTTGCTTCTCTAATAAAGTATTAATAACAGAATCTAATAGATCGGTTTGCGACGGTGCTCGAAACCCAATAGAAAAAGTCATGCAATCATTACGTGCCACACCATGGTGAGCAAAGTGAGGCGGTAGATATAACATATCACCTGGCTGTAAATCCCACTCTTGGGCAGCTGTAAACTCCGTCATAATCTGTACTGATAAGCCTTCCATCAGTTCAACATCATGAATTGCTTTATCACTTACTTGCCAGTTTCTTGTTCCCATGGCTTGAAGTAAAAACACATCATAACCATCGGTATGAGGGCCAACAGTGCCGTGTTCTGGCGCATAACTTATCATTAAGTCATCACGACGCCAATCAGGAATAAAGCGGAAGGGATCGAGCAAATACTGTACACCAGGTAGATGTTTATCAACATCCTGAACCAACATTGTCCAATGTGTCTCGGGCAGCCGAGAAAAGTCATCAACAGATAAAGGCCCATGGGTAACTTGCCATGTTCCTTCCGGTCCATTTTCTTCTATTAATCGTGATTCAATTTCTGGCTCGCAAGCAAGACCAGCTAAATCATCGGGGCTTATAGGTGATTCAAAATCAACAAAGGCTTGGCGAATTAATAAAGGCTTCTTTTGCCAATATTCATCGAGAAACTGTTGTTGGCTTAAGCCGGTATTAAAAAATGCTGCCATCGTTCTAAACTGCTAACTCACTATTTCAACATTGAAAACAACATTATTTAAACTGATTATTTTTATTTTAGTACCTGCTGGACAATCTTCACCTTCAACCTTCCAAGTCGAATCATCTACACGTACTTTTCCTTGGCCATCAACAATCGGCTCTTTTAAGGTAATCAGCCTACCAACGTATTGTTCACCTCGGCGGTTGAGCATGGGTTCATCTGTAGTAATTGGGTTTTTACTATAATAATAACGCCACGCAATAATGCTCAGAACGGAAAGTACCGCGAATAGAAACACTTGGTATTCCCACTGCATATCTGGCATAAAAAACAGTGCAACGCCGGTTATAAATGCAGCAACAGCCATCCATAATGCAAAAAAGGTTGGTGCAAGCATTTCAACAATGACTAACACCACGGCGAGTATCCACCAGTGCCAAAAATCAAGCATAAATACTTCCATCACAGATTATCCTCCTTTAAATGTATTTTTAGCCAACTCTGCAATCCCACCTAGCGAGCCAATGACACTGCTCGCCTCTAATGGCATAAATATCACTTTACTATTTTCTGCAGATGCCACATATTTAAGTGATTCGATATATTTCTGAGCAACAAAATAATTAATCGCTTGAATATCACCTTTGGCAATCGCTTCTGATACTGTCTCTTATACACATCTGACGCTGCCGACGATCTACTCT
>CAJXPP010000076.1 GCA_913058195.1 uncultured Gammaproteobacteria bacterium
GCGTCAGATGTGTATAAGAGACAGTGATCGAACTTTAAACTTTTATCAAAAAAACAATTTTGAAATAGCGGGTGGTAGAAAACTTAAAATCGATATAAATAAGTGCTAAAACCTTAATAATAAAAGGGACAGGTTTATTTTCGCTCACCTGAAGGATATTAATTGCATGCGCCTAACTTAAATAACTGATAAAAAACTTATCTGCTATTTTTTCTTTGGAGGTAGAGATGAATAAGAAAACCAATAATCGTGAATTATTACTGCTTCGACATGGTAAGTCATCGTCTTGGGACTCTGTTGACGGTGATTTTGATCGCACTTTAACTGAACAAGGGCAGCAGCATGTAAAGCGTGTTGCCCTTTACTTGCAACAGAACAACCTTATTCCTGATTTTATATTATCTTCACCAGCACAAAGAGCCATTCATACCGCCACGATTGTCTGTCAATCGCTGGGCATAGACCCCGATACTATTCATGTCAACAGTCAAATTTATAATGCTCAATATGAAGACTTATTGAATGTTATTGCTCAATGTTCTCAACAAAGTTACAGGGTATTATTGGTTGGTCATAACCCCTCTTTAGAAGAGCTGGTCACTTTTTTGAGTTCAAACTCAACACAACAATATAACAATCAAAACCACTTATCTCCCTCTTCACTTGTGCACCTTCAAACTGAGGAAGAGTGGAGTAAGCTACACACTTCAGGTGCACATTTACTCTCAGTGACTCATTCTAGAAGTCTGGCTGAAGACAGTGACTAACAGTTAAAACTTTGCACTTGATTAATCGCCTGTTTATCCAGCGCTAACATTATTAATCTGTCCAGACCTAGCGCAACACCCGAACATTCCGGCAGACCATGCTTCATAGCAGCTAATAGGTTTTCATCGAGTGGCATTATTGGCTTGTTCTGTTTAGTGCGTTGCTGATTATCATGTTCAAACCGTTGACGAAGTTCATTGGCATCTTGTAATTCGCTATAACCATTGGCAAGCTCTACACCATTGATATAAAGCTCAAAGCGATCGGCGACTTGATAACCATCACAATCTGTTTTTATTTTGGCTAGCTGTGCTTGTGATGCAGGGAAATCATAGATAAACAATGGCAGATTCATCGCAGCGAGTCGCGGTTCGATAATATAGCTCATTAAAATCTCTAACCAACCATCACGATCAGTTTCTAAATCTTCTGGTAGGCCTGTAATATGTTGTTGAGCACAATGTTTAATTGCCTCATCCGAGCAGCTAAACACATTAAGCTTAAGATAAAACTCAAAAATACCACGATAACTTAAACGGCAAACGGGTTTAAAACCAAACACCTGCTGCAATAAGCTATTCACTTCATCTATTAACTGATTTAAGCTCAGTTCAGGGCGATACCATTCCAACATAGTAAATTCAGGCGAGTGTAGCTTGCCTTGTTCGCCATTACGAAATACACGTGCGATTTGATAGATAGAACCCGAGCCAACTGCCAAAAGTCGTTTCATGGCAAATTCAGGCGACGTTTGTAAATAATGTGTTTGTTTAGTCTGTGTGCCTATTGGAATATAATCCGTGCTAAAACTATCCAAATAAGGCGCTGTAGGGGCAGCTTGCGACAAGATGGGGGTTTCAACCTCCCATACGTCGCGCTCAGCAAAAAAAAGGCGGACATCAGCTAAATACTGCGCCCGCTTTTTTAATGTATCTATTTCGGCAGTAGGCTGCCAATTATTTTCTATAGCGCTCAATGGTTAATTAAGCATCCTTCGCACGTTCGACATACTCACCGCTGCGAGTATCAATTTTTAATACTTCACCAATGCTCATGAATAATGGAACACGTACAACCGCACCGGTTTCTAATGTTGCTGGTTTACCGCCAGTACCTGCAGTATCGCCTTTTAAACCAGGGTCTGTATCTGTTACAGCTAAGTTAACGAAATTTGGTGCCGTCACTAATAAAGGCGTGCCATTCCATTGAGTCACCGTGTAAACATATTGCTCTTTTAACCATTTCAAGCAATCTTCAACTGCATTAGCATCAGCAGTATGTTGTTCGAAAGTTTCAGGGTCCATGAAATACCAGAACTCGCCATCAGTGTATGAATATTCTAATTCGACTTCCATAACATCAGCGCTTTCAACACTATCGCCCGACTTAAAAGTGCGCTCGTTCACACGGCCTGTTTTTAAGTTACGAAATTTGACACGGTTGAATGCTTGGCCTTTACCTGGCTTAACCAATTCGTTTTCAATAATGCTGCATGGGTCGCCATCCAACATAAATTTAAGTCCACCTTTAAATTGATTTGTACTTACACTTGCCATGGCAACCTCTTTTGAGAGACGATCAACGTCTAATTAAAATTAAGCAGACTATGATACCGCAATCTACCCCATTGATGAAAACACAGACTTGGCAAGCAGAACTAGCAACTGCCATCAAAGAGCCAGAAGTACTCCTTGCTCAACTCGGTCTATTAGATCAATTGAATGCTATTTCACCTGATTTAATTAAGGGATTTCCTCTTCGCGTTCCACAAAGCTACGTTGATAAAATGCGCTATGGCGATAAAAATGACCCCTTACTGCGTCAAGTATTCCCACTGATTGACGAATCAATAGATCAAGCTGGTTTTATTCACGATCCTGTCGGTGATCATGCCGCCATCACTTCACCTGGCATGCTACAAAAATACAATGGCCGTGCCTTATTACTCATCACTGGCGCATGTGCGATTCATTGTCGTTATTGTTTCAGACGTCACTTCCCTTATAACGACAGCAATCCACTTGCCAGTCAGTGGCAAACAACGGTCGAAGCAATCAAGGCTGATACCTCAATTAACGAAGTTATCTTCAGTGGTGGTGACCCCTTATCGTTAAGTGACGACAAACTCGCTAAGTTAGTCAAACAGCTAGATACTATCTCTCACATTAAACGGCTGCGTATTCATACACGCTTACCTGTTGTGCTTCCCAATCGTGTTGATGATGCATTGTTAGCTTGGATTAATAAAACACGCTTACAAGTGGTTATAGTCATCCACGCTAATCATGCCAGTGAAATTGGTGATGATGTAACTCATGCACTTGAACAACTTCGAAAAGCGGGTTGCCAACTATTAAACCAAGCGGTATTACTGAAAGGTATCAATGACAGTGTCGAAACTTTAGTGGCCCTTAGTGAGCGTTTAAGTGAAGTCAATGTGATGCCCTATTATCTACATTTACTTGATCGTGTTGCAGGGGCTAGTCATTTTGATGTGTCGGATGAACAAGGTGTTGAGCTTATTGCAAAAATTCGTGCCATATTGCCAGGGTATCTTGTGCCTAGATTAGTGAGGGAGCAGCAAGGTGAGAGTAGTAAGACCGTGATTGCTTAATGTATATTCAAGTTGTAGAGAATTCTAATTTTCTTTCAGCACTTAACGGTTAGATCTAAGCTTTCATTCATTTTTTGGCCACGCAAAAGAAATGAACACCCTAGCGGCAGCGAATAACTTCTATTAGCAATAGACCTATCAGATAAAAAATAAAATCAACAGTAGACCTAAGCCACTAAAACAAAAAAGCCCCAACAAATGTTGGGGCTTTTTTATACACATAGCAACAGTAGTTATTCTTTCATTAATAAAGCAAACTTAGGATCATTAACGGTAGCATTAATCAAATCTTGAACTGCAGGAGTTAGTGCATCAGCAGTAGCATTGCATGCGGTGATAGCATCAAAACCACTTTTGAATGTGTACTTATTATTCACACTCATACTTTCGCCATTAGTTGATTGTAAGTCTAAGGATATATCCCAATAACCACTTGTTAAGCCTGAAATTGATGAAAACTCAATTTTTGAAATACCACCTGTTATTTTATTAGTATCAGTTTTATATTTATCTGACATCTTCAATTCATCATTAAATGCCTTAGCTATAAAAGCTGAAACAGTTAAACCATCCGCAGGCTCAATCGGCCCCATTAGTCGACAGTTAGAACTGAATGATTCTGGCTGATTTAACTGAGCGAACTCACCACTTACAGCTAATACTTTTAGTGCTTCTATATTATCAACAGAGATAGCATAACGAGGTGGTTGCATTGTTGAGCACGCACTCAATAATAGTAATGAGGCACCAACGATCACTTTTTTCATTTTTATTCCTTTAAGTAAATATATCCACATACAAAGTGTGAAAACACTTTGAATTAAATTAACGTTTGTATTTCTTAACTACGTTCCGCCACTGGAACATACTCTCTAACATCGCTACCAGTATAAATTTGAGTAGGACGATAAATACGGTTATTTGATATTTGTTCACGCCAATGTGCTAGCCAACCAGCTGATCGCGCTACAGCAAATAATGCGGTGAACTGATCTGCTGGAATGCCCATTTCGGCATATAAAATTCCTGAGTAGAAATCAACATTAGGGTAGACGCCTTTATGGCCTAATCTATCAGCACAAATTTCTTCTACTTTCATTGCTGTTTCAAAGGTTGAATCTAAACGACCGCCCCGGTCTTCTATCAACTCTGCTACTAATTTATGCAATATAGTGGCACGAGGGTCTTTCACTTTATATTCACGGTGTCCCATGCCCCAGATAACATCTTTATTAGCGAGTGCATTATCAATCCATTTTTCTGCATTTTTCGGGCTGCCAATTTCTTTAAGCATATCGACAACATATGAATTAGCACCACCATGTAATGGGCCAGACAATGTTCCAATCGCACCAGAAATAACACTGTATGGCGTTGCTAAGGTTGAGCCAGTGACTAATGCTGAGAATGTTGATGCATTTAAGGTATGTTCTGCATGTAAGATCAAACACACATCCATGATTTTAGCCATCAGAGGATCAGGTTCTTTACCTGTAAACATATACAGTAAGTTTTCAGCAACAGAGAGATCTTCACGAGGTTCAATTGGGTCATAACCTGCCCGTATATGTTCCCACATAGCAACCAGCGGTGCCATTTGAGCAATGATGTTCACGGTCATATTGCGAACATAGTTTAAGTCTTCACACATGTCTGCATTGGTTAAACATTCCGTACCTGGATAGAACATACCTAAACTTGATACTGCTGTTTGTAGCATATCCATTGGGTGGCCGGTGGCTGGGAAATGGCGCATCATTTCACGAATATGATATTTACTTCTGTAGTGGCCGCGTAATTTTTTAGTAAAACCCTCTAGTTCAGTAGCTGATGGTAATTCACCATCTAATAAAAGTAATGTCGTTTCTTCGAAACTACTATTTTCAGCTAATGTTTCAAGTGGGTATCCCCGATAAGAAAGTAAGCCCTTCTCACCATCAATAAATGATATCGAAGACTTTGTTGCGGCAACCCCTTCTAGCCCTGGCAAAAAATCACTCATTGACGACCTCTTTATATATAAAACTAATAGCGAATACTTGAAACAGTGCACTTCAAGCTAAATGATGAATGTGTGATAATAGCAGATCTGGCTACTTTTCCCACTAAGGAATCAAATAATCCTGCTCGTGCTTAGTACTCGTACTATCAGGTTCACTAGTTTTAGTTTCAAAGTTAATTAATTCAAAACTAAATTGAGAAAACACTTCATTTTCCCAGATAATTTCATGCAATATAAGCGTTAAGTCAATGCCCCGTCGCTGAGTATTAATGACATCACCAGGTCTAAACTTTGTAGTTGCTAGCAATACTGTAGCGCCACTTTGTCCTTCTTGAAGCCAGAGTGCTTTCCTTGTGTTTTTACTGTCATTACCCAAGCTCACATTTATGCAATCAACTTCTCCGCCTAAAAAATACACACCTAAATCAACTTTTTTGTTTTCTGTCGTTATCCAGCGCACAATACCTAGCGTCCATGTCTCGAGGTCACGGCCTAATATGAACAGTAGTTCTCCGATAACTAAATCTGTTGCTTGTTCATTATCACAACGTAAACAGACCCCTGCCGCACTCTCATTTTCTATCTGGAAATAATAATGCCTTTCCTCAATGGACTTATTGGATTCCTTTACACCAACCTTCTGTTCAGCATCTTGTTTAGGTGCTTCAATAGCATTATGGGAGAAAGCATCCCAATCTCCTTGCGTTGATTTTTCATTCCAGTGATGATTAATCGTAAACTCATCAGATTCTATTTCTTGTATAGGCATATCAACATCATTTTTTAATGCCTCTACATGGCCTAGAAATGCTTCAATATTTTTCAAGCCTATGACGACTTCTACCTGCTGCCCATCTGCAGGGATCCGTTCATCAATCCGTTTCATTGAACCATCTAATTTAGAAATAAGTTTTTTTAGCAGTTTTTTTGATATTCCTTCATCAACGTCGAGTATGGGTGCTTGCCCTGTATTCAACCACTTTGTTAGTTCATTAATGAATTCTGTTTTATCAATAGACCAATTGTCGGCATTATTATTTACAGTGTCAGAATAATTAGGTCCCAGATCAGATTCCCAATTAATAATATGTCTCTCTTTAGAACTGGAAATGTCAGTGGTTAATTTAATCGTATCGATTAGGGGAAGCATGCCTAGGTAAATCTGCTCAATTTCAGCACTTCTCAAACTCTGAGGGGATAATATAGTGAGTAATAATATTCGTTTATAAATAATAGCAATAGTACATTTCATGCTTTGCTTAAAGGCAAAATCATCACTAGTTTGAATAGCGTCTAATTCTGCTTTTCTTGCAAAACGATAGCTTGAATTCAAATCATGCCAAATAGAGCTAGGAACAACGCTATGCAACATATACACAAATGTAATTCTCTCACCTAAATAGTACATTACTCTTTCAGCCAAAAGTGCATAATGAGATCGGTTATAAAATCGTGGGTTTTTAATTGCTTTATTAAACAGTAGTCGTTGGTAGCCTAATGAAACTTCTCGAAGTAATACATTGATCAGCCATTCCATTTCTTGGAATTCAAGTGATAAGTTAAGACCTTTTCCTTTCCGAAAGCGTTTAATTATTTCTCTGCAAATGTGGGCAATGATTGGTCTCAACATTTCCAACATCTTGAATCGAATTTTATCAGTCAAGTCAACCTGATTCATTTCCTGAATATAAGACGGTATTTGATGTAGAAGCTGATCAACATTTAACATTGGGCGCTCAGCCAACCAGCTCTCCAACGATTCCTGATTATCAGGTAAGTCAGAAGTAAATTGACCTGTTAAGGTCGCCAGCTTATACCCAAGCTCAGTTTGCCCATTGACTGCCATTCTGCGTCCTTTACTTTAAGGTATCTGCCCAGATATTTTTAGCCCATGCATCAGCATAAGCACCTTCAAGTTCACTTGATTTTCCTGATACGCCACTTCCCGGCATAGTTTTCATTTGCTTTTCTTCTGCATTATAACGGTATACAGCTGCGACATGTACGGCTTCAGTATCCGTCACAAAACTATAACAAGTATTATTAAAAACAGGCTCTTGTTCAGGTTGTTGATCAGCAAATAATGATGCTATAGCGGCCGCGCAGACTTTTGCTTGTGCATTAGCCATATGACCTGACTTCGGCAATTTAGCATGAATTGCATCACCAATAATGTGTACATTTGATTTAACCGTTGATTCATAAGTAAGAAAATCAACTTTACACCAGCGTTTATCAACATTAACTACGCCTGCCATTTCAGCCACTTTACCCGCTTTTTGGCTAGGAATAACATTGAGCACATCAGCCTGAAACTGATCGAACTCTGTTTCAATCGTTAAGGTATTAATATCAATATTTTCAATTGTGCTATTTGGAATATAGTCAATTAGGCCAGCATAATGTTCTTTCCAAGCGGCTTTAAATAAGCCTTTTTTTGAGACCACATCTGCATTGGCATCAAGAATAATCAATTTAGCTGTTGGATTATGTTGTTTGAAAAAGTGAGCTATCTGACAGGCTCGTTCATAAGGCCCAGGTGGACATTTAAAGGGTGTCGCTGGCACAGTCATAATCGCTGTTCCACCTTGCTTCATCGCCATTAATTGACTATGTAACAGCACTGTTTGCGGTCCAGCCTTCCATGCATGAGGAATTTTGTCTTGGTTTTCTAACTGTGGATAGTCATCATAAATAAAGTCAACACCAGGTGCTAAAATAAGGCGATCATAATTTAGTGTAGAGCCGTCATTTAAGGTAACCGTCTGCTTATCAGTATCAATCGAAACGGCTTCAGCTTGAACCGTATTTACACCATGATTGTCAGATAAATCATGATAATCCGTAGTTAGTTGCTGTAGGGTTTTACTGCCACCAAGAACTAAGTTACTTTGTGGGCAAGATACAAATTGTGCATTACGCTCGATCATGATTACTTCAGTATTGGGTGACCACATACTAAGATATTTTGCTGCTGTAGCACCGGCAAAACCACCACCAACAACGATGACTTGTTTACTGGATGCAGGCTTTTTATTTGCCAAAGCAATTTCAGGCAATATAGCGACCGCTCCTGCAGTAACTGCTGTCTTAATAAAACTTCTTCGTTTCAGTGTCATGTCGCTGCTCCAAAAGTACTAAACTACTACGATACGTGTTCACCATCTGCTTGTAAATCAGCGTGATAGGATGAACGAACCATTGGGCCACTTGCTACGTGTTCAAATCCCATTTGTTTAGCTATTTCAGCAAGTTGTTCAAACTCTGCCGGAGGTACAAACCGTTCTACTGCAAGATGATGTCTACTCGGTTGTAAATATTGACCTAAGGTCAACATCCGACAGCCGTGATCACGTAAATCTTGCATTACCTGTTTTACTTCTTCTAGCGTTTCGCCTAAGCCTAGCATCATTCC
>CAJXPP010000077.1 GCA_913058195.1 uncultured Gammaproteobacteria bacterium
CTACACAGAGTAGATCGTCGGCAGCGTCAGATGTGTATAAGAGACAGGATAATAACGTTATCTTCGGGCCAGATATATTAAGGCCTCTTCCGGCTGCCAGTGGCGGTGTACTGAGTGCATCTATTGAAGTGAAGTCAGGCACCGCTCAAAATGACCAGCTGTTATACGGCAGTGGCGATGTTGACATTACAAAGCTTAAAGAGCTTAGGGTTGATGTTCTCCAGTCCAATACGGCCAATGAAATCGATGGTAAGAGTTTTACGATTGTTGCTGCTCAAAATGGTGCAGTAGCCGGTACAATCCAACGCTCTAGCCAAACTATTGATGTTGTTGAAGGCGGGAACGTGCCGGCTCTCGTTGATTTTACGGTGGTTGATCTAAATACTAGCGGTAAGCCTGATATAACGTTATTAGCTGATAGCGATCTTGCCCATCTATCTAAACATTCATCACTCGTTAGTCGAAATCATAAATCGTCCGCCGCGCTGTTAACTAATGCTGCTAAAGCAGGGCATGCACAGACAATTAATTCTCTTAACAGCTTAACAAATGCTCAGGTTGACCCTCACCTGAACACTATCCACCCCGAACCTTATTCGTCCTATATGACGGTTTCCCTAGAGAATGCAGATTTAGCTATTAACACGGTGCTCGATCACGCCAGCAAAGTACGGGGTTTCTCTAATGGAAATGTGCAGGAAGTAGAGGATAATATTTCAGGCAGTCGTCTCTGGCTTGCTATGAATTACCATGAAGGAGATATTGACGGAGATAATGATCTGGGTGATTTTTCTTATAATTTATCCAGCATTATTATGGGTAAAGATTTTTCTGCATCCACCGAACAAACTATTGGTGCTTATTTCTCTTTTAGTCAACTGGATATGAATGAACACGATAATGCTGACCAAGACTTCGACGGTGAAGCGTACCATCTAGGAACCTACTACAATCATGCCAATATAAAAGGTTGGGATTTTCGTGGTGTCGCGGGATACAGCTACGCTAATCATGACTCTGAAAGACAGGTGACATTATCGAATTCAAAAAGCAAAGCGTCAGCAAGCTTTGATAGCCATAGTTTTTATGTAGGTGTGGCAAGTGCAATATCTGTTTTTAAAAATGGCTGGGTAGATCTCTCTCCTGAGCTTGGTTTTAAGTATATTTATTACACTCAAGAAAGTATCAAGGAATCTGAAAATACTGGCTTAGGCCTTAACATTGATTCTGCTGATGCTCAAGCTGTAGTTGCTTCAGCAGGGTTAAATGCACATTTTGCTAGCCTGGGTAAGAGCAGCCTTTACCCTATGGCCTTTTTACGCTTCGAGCATGATTTTTATGCAAACTCGAATAGTGAGCATGAAATTGACGCCGCCTTGCAAGCAAACCCTAACAGCTCACAGAAATTTGTGGGTCAGAATCGTGGAGAAAACTCAGTAATTGCTGGTGTTGGTTTAGGAAGCGACTTGAGTAGTGCCCTAAGTGTTCGCGGTAGTCTCGAGGCTGTGGAACACAGTAATGGCAGTGAATGGGGTGGAAGCCTTTATCTTGAATATCAGTGGTAATGGAACTTTTTTGTTTCTTCACTATGTAGATGCTATGTAAACTGTAGTGGTCTAATAAACATGAAGTAATTTAGAGCCCATAAGTTGTACAACCATCTTCGTAGACGGAGTAAGAGATTAGTTTTTGTACCGAAACTAGACATTGACATATAAGGGATAAAATACAGTTAAAAGTTCCTAGTGGTTTGCATACCTTGATAGATTAGCATGGCTACATTAAATTTAATCACGAATATTAAAACCCTATTTCCGTAGTTTTGGTTAAGAATTTTCTGTAAGTAAAAACAGTTAAGTACAATATCTGACACTAGAAACTAGTGACAACAGGAAAAACAACGAATGAAATTAAAATATATAATTCTATTAGCGATGACCATTTCCATTCCTAGCCTCGCTAGCGATGCTAGGAATGGCTTTGATAAAGTTTTTAATCTACAGGGAATTGGTTTCCATGTGACTTGTCCTAACTTAAGTTCAATCAACCAGTTAAAGATTACCCCAAGTGGCTTAACTATTGATAACTCCGTAATTAAGCAAGAAATCGACGGTGTTGTTACAGGTGCAGAAATAGCCGATTTAAACAGTGATGGTTCGCCAGAAATCTATATTTATATTAATTCTGTTGGAAGTGGTAGTTATGGAGAGCTCGTTGCTTACAGTGCTAACAATAAAAAATCTTTAAGTGAAATTTATTTGCCATCTTTATCTGATGAAAAGGTGAATACAAAAGGCTATATAGGCCATGATGAATTTGCTGTAGTTGAGACTAGTCTTCATAGACGTTTCCCTGTTTACGCTGAAGGGGATAGCAATGCCAAGCCTACAGGCGGGATTAGAATACTGCAGTACAAACTTGTATCAGGTGAAGCGACATGGACTTTAGAATTAATTGATAGTTTTCTGTATTAAGTACAATGTAGCAAACACTCAAAATGTAAATCTGTAATTGCCAACTAATATCTTAGGGCAAAAATTCTTCACATTTACTGTCAGCCTCACCTTCATTAAGTAAATCCCAGAATGTGGAGAGTACAATGTCTGCCACTAGAAACTGAGGCACAACAGAAAAAACAACGGATGTTAATGTATTGGCATCAGGTAATATAGTCACTGTTGGACTTACTAAGCTCCCCGTAACAGTTATGGGCAGTTGAGGCTTGAAAATACTTTTATTATCTATATGAATCGTTAAATCAATCGTTTCATCTTTCAAGTTTATATTGCCATTGCCACTAGCCTCTAAATCGGGAGACGTTACCATCAACATCTTTAAGTTTGCCATGCCATTTTGAAGTTGATAATGACTCATCGCACAATGAATATCTGTTTGATCCTTTTGAATTAAATGATCAAAAAACCATCCTAGAAAGTCTAGCTTGAGTAATGCCAAATCATCTTCATGTAATATCCCATTATCGAGAGCGGTTGAAATATTTCCATCCATTGAACTACTAATATCTGCTATTGAATAGCCCGTACCAGTGAATTTGGTGTGGATTGTCAAATCACCATCTAATATGGGGTCTTTTAGTAATTGCGATGACAGGTGACCGATATCAATATCATTAGCCTGTAGCTCAAACGTAAGATGAGGGAGTTCAGTATCAAGAGCTAATCTAGTATTTAGATTAACGAAGCCATCATCAAAAATTAAACTTGCAGGGTTTATGGTCAGAATATCATCTTGAATACGTATCTTGGCAACGGCAGAATCAATGGTAAATTTACTTCCCTTAATTTCATCTGCAGAGAAGTGAAGGTCGAGATCTATCATCTTAATTAAATCAAAAGGCTGTATTTCGGACGAAAAAACTTTATCATCAGTTGTATTCGCAGTAGTGAAATCAAGTTTTTCATGATGAATTGCAAGATCTTTTAAGTCTATAGCTGCGGTGGTAATTGTCCCTTTTAATGCTGGCTTCTCATTTATATAGCTAGCAACAAGATCACTTTTAAAATGAGTTTGACCAATATCTATTTCACCTTTGAAAATGGCATGTTCATTATCACCTTGTAGCTGACCAATAAAGCGTATCGCTTCTAGATCAGCAAACTCAATGCCTAGCTTATCACCTAACAACTGTGGTTTTTGTACGGTTAAATCTAAATTAAACTTTAGTTCATCTGCATCTAGAATTGCATCAAAAGCCCCGTTTGCAGTGAGCTTATATAAACCTGGGCTTGCACTGGATAACTCTAGCCTTTCGATTCCTAAACTACCGTCATGGTTGGAAATTAAAATATTTCCTGTCATTATTCCTAGGTCAGGTATGGGCCTATCTAGGATATGCTTTAATAAAATAGATACTTCTGTTTCTAGTTGAGCACTGAGGCTTAATTTATGATCATCTAAAATATCATGTATTTGACCTGTTAAGTGGATAGCATGACTGCCTGAGTTACCGACTGTTAGGACAATGCCTTCTAATCCCAACTCACCCCTGCGCTCTCTTAATGTTGCTGTTATATTTAGGCGACCAAAATCGGGAAGCTGTTGTCCTATGAAGGACGAAATGCTGGTGTTACTTTCTGCATTTGCTGTTAAACCGATATTAATACCAGATAATTGATTATTAGGTAACAAACCCGCTTGTTTAATGGACCCACTGCCCGTTAACTGTATGCCAGTTAAATTTGTAGTTGAAAAATTTAAAGCTGTAATACCTAGTGATTCTGAGTCACCAGATAACGTGAAGTTTCCATCAGCCTGTTTAATATCAGGTAAAGAGAACTCAAGATAGTTAGCAATTGCATCTAGATCTTGCGCTTGAAATTTTGCATCCAGTGAAAGCCCTGACCATCGAACATCATTAGAATAATGAATATTATCAATAGCTCCCTCTGCGGTTAACAAAAGAGAGGACTCATCCCCTACAGTGACTTTCAAATCTTTGAATGATAACTGTTGCCCTTGCCCATGTATCGTTGCTCTCGCTCGAACATCACCCAATAGAGGTAATTTAGTTTCGACCCAAGGAGACAAAACCACCATTTTTTTCACATGACTTTGTAAATTAAATAAAATATTTTCAACGGGGTTCGTTTGGACAATATTGCCAAATTTCACGTGACCATAGCCCCGAAGCGTTATACCATCATGATGACTAATGGTAACGTTTTCTACATTCAGCATTGAGTGATTCAGAGAGCCTGAAATATTTAGCTTAGCTGTCAGTAAATCAATTCCACTAAACTGTTTTAGTTCCTCTCGTTTAGGTAGTAAATGACCAACGTTTTTTCCTGATAAGGCAATATCTAAATTTAGTACCGATTCAGAGATCTCATCGTCAAATGTAAATGTCTCAATCCTACCCGAAGATATTACATGAAGCTGTTCTTCACTCCCGATAATAATGTTTATATCATCGACGTGGACAGCTTTATTTAGTAGTACAACCTTTGCATTCATGGATACAGGCCCTAAATCAGGGAGCTGCTGTTTTAGTAGTGTTGTAATCGCTACGCTTGATTCTGAATCGGCAGCCATGACTAAATTAAGCTTAGTATTTGAAGAGTTCAGGCCTTTAAAGTCAAACTGACCTGTACCACTGATAGCCATATTAATCTCATTATCAAACGATAGCTGTAGGTCTACTTCTTCAATAGAGGCTAAATTGTTTTTAGTTGTTATTTGGCTATCGAATTGAATAGTTGTAGGTATTACAGATGATCGTGTCGTACTTAATAATTCTATTAGACTGGGCTGACTTATAGTACCCACTAAGTGCAGTTCTGCCTCAAACTCATCCAATACATCATTAATAGAGCCATTAGCCTTAATATCAATCCCAGATCTATTTTTTAATGAGGCTTGAAGATCTGAGATACGTAAATCATCCATATCACCGATTAATGCAAAATTAAGTTGAGCAGAGCCTAAGTTTGGCATGTCAGCAGTAAAATGCTGAGTAATATTAGTCAATTCGGCTGTTTCAGCCGCAAACGTCATATTTATCCCATCGAGTTCAATTGGATCTTCAATACTGCCTTGAAGTAAGAATGATGAATTGTAAAACTGAAGTGCCATATCAACGGGAAAAGGTTGTTCTTTTTGAATAAGGTTCACTGGCCCCCCTAAACTACCGCTCACTTT
The DNA here is from genome assembly GCA_913058195.1 of uncultured Gammaproteobacteria bacterium. Lineage (GTDB taxonomy): Bacteria > Pseudomonadota > Gammaproteobacteria > Nitrosococcales > Methylophagaceae. The sequence goes on from CAJXPP010000077.1 coordinate 5,659, forward strand.
GAATGGAGACTGTTCGAACTCACCTGAACCAGAGATAATCATTTCACCTAGGCTTTCGCTTAGATTAATGTCGTCGAGTTTTAATTCTAGTGATTTGTTATTTTGACACTGGCAAGCAAGGTGAACATTAATAAGTTCAGCCTGTTCAATGATTGGAATAAAGAAGTCGACACTCTTTGAAGTTTGAACGTCTATTTGATTATTGATGATTATGTTGGCATCTTTTATAGTAAGTTTCTTAATATCTAAGCGATCTGACAAGATACTTAATAGTGAGAATTTTACTTCAGCAAACGCAATCTTTATGTTCTGGTCACCTGAACGTGTTTCTAGTTTTATATTATTAGCAACGATTGTTACCGTATCAGAAATATCTATTGAAGTAATGTTAACCGTTTCTACCTGATAATCGCTAAAGGTATGTATTAGCCAAACGAGACTGTCAGAATAGTCTTCTTTTTCAAGAGATAATAGAATACTGAGGAATGAACCAATAAGAATTAGTGATAATACAATAATTGTGTTTTTAATTATTTTCACTGGCAGGGTATTAAACTGTTTATAAACATGTTGTAATTCATACTTAAATAATTCAAAGAAGAGAACCGTTCTAAGTATATGCCACCCCTTAAAAAAATAGCCATAATAATCTTCATACTCACTATTAGTGGGTGCGCATCGTTTAATCCAACTCCTGTTAGTGATGTTGGTTTTACTGAACGTGCATTGAGCCAGAAAGATAATAATATTCGAGTTTCTGTTGCTGTACTGACAAATGAAGAAGGTAAAGCTATTTTTGGCATCAACCTTGGGTTACGGTTTATCCAAGCTGTGTGGGTTGAGATAGAGAATAATGATGACCATCCTTATTGGCTAATCTCTTCGGCATTAGATCCTGAGTACTTTTCCCCTCAGGAAGTGGCTTATAGCGGTCATCGACTGTTACAACGAAGCTATAATAATCAAATTGATGAACATTTTGAAGCACTTGATTTTCAAAATCCTATAACCGCTCATTCAACTCATTCCGGGTTTATTTTCGTGAATCTCGATGAAGATGAAAAAGAGCTTGATATCGATCTAATTAGCAAGCAGGAAACAAAGTTTTTTGATTTCTATATACAAATTCCAGGCCTTAAAACTCATACTTTAGCTGAAATTGAAAAAAAAATTCCCGAAGAAGACCGAATTAACTTAACGGATGATGAATTACGATTGGAATTGAGTCAATTTCCTTGCTGCACCACAAGTGAAGATGGTGAAAGCATGGGAGATCCTCTTAACTTGGTGATTATTGGTAATTCTAACCATTTGTTTCCACCTTTTGTTAGACGAGAATGGCATTCAACAGAAGATAACTATTTGGGTTCTATTTGGAAAACGATAAATTCATTCTTATTTGGTAAACATTATCGATATTCACCAGTGAGTTCACTCTACTATAATGGCAGAAAACAAGATATTGCCTTACAAAAAGCAAGAGGTAGTATCCACCAACGTAACCACCTTCGCCTCTGGTTAACACCGTTTCGCTATCAGAATAAAGATGTGTGGATAGGTCAAATAAGTCGGGATATAGGTGTACGATTCACGACACATACCCCGACGTTTACAACTCATAAAATTGATGCTGATATAGATGAAACTCGTACAGCATTTGTTGAAGATATGCTGTTTTCACAAGGTCTGAAAATGATTGGTTTTGTTGGTGGTGTGGGGCTTAGTACACATGAGAAACCAAACCATAACTTAACGGGTGATCCATATTTCACTGATGGGTTACGTGCTGTTCTTGAATTTGATCGTCGCCCCAGTAATGTTGAGGATGTACGTTTTTTTGATTGGGCTGTACCCCCTCATCGTTCAATTTATAGTGATGATTAGTTACGTGTATATATGGCTGATACAGTATTTTTCTATTGATTTGATAAATAACATTTAAATGTCTCGGCAAGCTTTTTAAAAAGTCCTCAGAGCATTGAATTGGAGTAATTTATGTACCGTACAAGCTTAATATCAATATTACTACTACTTTGTAGTACTCCCGTTATAGTTAATGCCTTTATCCATACTCCATGGTCAGAGGAACTTTATCAGTATCTAGCTGAGACCTATGATGATGATGTTGAGAAACGTGCTCGTTATCTCCAGGAGGTAATTCTTGATGATGAAACAGTTACGGAACAGCAGATGATCCATGATGTGAATAATTTCTTTAACCAAGTCCAATGGGTTTCAGATAGTTTGCATTGGGGTGAAAAAGATTATTGGCAAACACCACTAGAAACTTTAATAGAGTTTAAAGGTGATTGTGAGGATATTGCCATTGCGAAATATACAACGTTACGTGTAATGGGCATTCCTGATAGAAAACTCAGTTTAGTTTATAGCTATACAGGCGGTGCTGCACACATGGTGCTTGCGTACTATGAGAGCTTTGACTCAAATCCATACGTTCTAGACAGTCTAAATAAAAACCTACTGCGAGGCGATGAAAGGGAAGATATTGTGCCAGTATATGAATTTAATAGTACGACTGTATGGCTGACAGATAAACACTTTCATAAATTGGGAAAAGGAATACCTGAGCATTTAGCGCTTGTAGATGAATTAAAAATTCGTCTTGCCAATAACAGACATATCTTACAGTCACATAATGATGGTTTACCAGTGGTGCCATTTAGTATAGAAACACTGTAAATCTAGATATATTAGCTTGCCAGAAGAATCTCCGGCGATAGCGAGTCAGTAGTCCCGTTATTACATACTCGCCCCGTCAGTCGTTTGAGAACCAAAGCGTTAGCGTGGCGACGAGTACAGTGACTCGCTAGACTTATTTTAGGCTAATAAGCTCATTGTTCAAGAGCATACCTTCTTTAATGATAAACGATATGATCTCAGGCAAACCTTGGCCTATTTTAAGATTAGTAAAAACATAAGGTCTATCTATTCGCATTCTTTTAGTATCACTGTCCATTACATCGAGTGAGGCACCTACATAAGGTGCTAAATCTATTTTGTTAATCACCAGTAGATCAGAACGTGTTATCCCCTGTCTCTTATACACATCTCCGAGCCCACGAGACTAGGCATGATCTC
>CAJXPP010000078.1 GCA_913058195.1 uncultured Gammaproteobacteria bacterium
GTAGATCGTCGGCAGCGTCAGATGTGTATAAGAGACAGGAAAATGCCATTATTAGTGACACCGAAAAGGCGAGCACCATTTTGTCTCAGTTAAAGGAGCTAGGAGTTAAATTATCTTTGGATGATTTCGGTACTGGCTACTCATCGCTTAGTCATTTACAACTATTACCAGTGGACATTTTAAAGATTGATCGTTCATTCATTTTCAGTGCAAAACAAGGTAATGTAAGTAGCATAATTTTGGCATCAATCATCAGATTGGCACAGGAGTTATCAATTGATATCGTGGCTGAAGGCATTGAAGATAAGGATAGTTTAGAATTATTGAGGAATCATAATTGTCGATTAGGGCAAGGTTATTTTTTCTCTCGGCCGCTACCCATCGAGCAATTTGAAAAACTTGATACCGTATTTATAGGGCATAGTTAAGGTTGGCCATAGCTATGTTAACGACAGAAGAACGGTTTTGAGGGAGTGTTCCTAAAGTCAGCTAGGATTTATTGAGCTAAGCGTTATCATGAACCATTTTTTGCAGATTATTAGTAATTATAGATTGAGTACATCTAAACACCTTTACCTGTTTGGTTGCAGGGGGTAAATCTATGCATGCTAAACGAATGACTGCAATTGGCATGTTAGCGACGAATTGTTCTAAGGTCACTCGTCAATCTAAAATAGTCAGTCAATTACTTGAGGTAATATCCTAGGTTTACTATTCCGTGTTTAAGAAATTGATTAATCTATGTATCAGGCCGAGGAGCCAACTTGATTCTTATAGAAAGCTGAAATTATTTAGTATCACGACATTCACGTTAGCTACTAGACATAACCTAAAGTCACTTTTGTTATATTTAGTCCGAATCCAAATTAGTTCTTAAGTGCCTCACTAGATATTGATACAAAGTCTGCACCTTGGCGTTGTGCTTTAAATCACGATGATATGCATACCAGAGCACATCTACTTCATCCGACTTGTCGTTTTCCATCTGTAATTTATGTAAATTATTGTAACCTGCCGCATTCATCTCCGAAATCAAACCTATTCCCATGCCTGACTTTACAGCAGATTGCACATCGAGAAAGTGGTTACTCTGATATACCACTCGACCATTATCGATATGTTTCAACACGTGTTTGACAGAGGGAATATGTTGCTTGTCAGCACTGGGCATAATCCAATCGTGTTGGTTATATTCTTCAACCTTATTAGGTAAACCAAACCGTTGTACATAATCATCGGTTGCATAATAGGCCATATTAATGTCCATGATTTTACGTGCAATCAAATCAGGATCCTGAGGTTTTGAACCTGCCCTTAATGAAACGTGTACCGAGCCACTAGCTAAGGAAATTATTTCATCAGTAGAAATCAACTGTACGCGTAAGTTGGGATAGGCACGGCGAAACTCAGATAACGCAGGATGAAGTAGTGATGAGAACTCGATCAGAGTTGTAATACGAAGGTTGCCACCGATATCTTGATCTACACTACCTAGTAGGTTTTCTAGCTGGTTAAATTTAGTGTAGATAGCGGGCATTTCTTTTATGAGGATCGAACCTGCATCGGTCAATTTATAACCACGCTGATGGCGAATAAATAGTTTGATGCTCAATGCCTGTTCCAGACGATTGACATGGCGTAATACGGTTGCATGGTTACACTGCAACTGCTTAGCCGCTTTGCTTAAGGAGCCTGATTGTGCCACTTGATAGGCTACGCGGTAGTCATCCCAGTAAAGATCTTGCATGTGTCCTCGTCGACTATGTTTTTGACTCGACTATAACAGCACTTCATTACTTTATGCACAACAGTTTATTATTTATAGCACTATTCAGCTGTGTGTAACAACGATATGCTACTAATCAATATTTATTGACAGGTAAATAATATGTTAAGAAATAGTGATAAATCGTATGGTTGGATCAGCATCATTGTTCATTGGTTGATGGCCATCGTCATTTTATTTGTGTTTGGGCTAGGGCTCTATATGGTGGAACTGACCTATTACGATGCATGGTATAAGGGCTCACTAGAGCTCCATAAAAGTCTGGGCATGGCGTTATTTATCCTATTGGTATTTCGTATGTTTTGGCGCGTAATTAATAGTAAACCCGCAGAATTAGCTGGACCGAAATGGCAGAAAATATCTGCCGGTTTGATGCATCGTGGTTTATATTTTGTTATGTTATTACTGCTGGTCAGTGGCTACCTTATTTCGACTGCAGATGGTGCCGCGATCGTCGTTTTTGATCTATTTAATGCACCTGCATTGCCATGGAATGTCGAAAATCAGGAAGATATTGCAGGAGAAATACATGAGGTTTTGTCTTGGTTATTAGTGACGATGGTAACAGTCCATGCATTAGCTGCGCTTAAGCATCACTTTATCAATAAAGATAGCGGTCTTACACGTATATTGAAAGTCGACACCGTCGACTGATATTTAGACACTCAATAAATCCATTTGGAGGATATTATGAAAAATTTTTTATTAGCCAGCACATTTGCCGCTGCAACCCTACTATCAGGGGTTACACATGCTGCGGACTATATTATCGATAGAGAAGGTGTTCATGCAGCCATTAACTTTAAGGTACAGCACTTAGGCTATAGTTGGCTGACAGGTCGATTCAATAATTTTAACGGCACATTCAGTTATGAAAAAGATAAAGCCGATGCAGCACAAATAAAGGTAGTGATTCAAACTGCGAGCCTTGACTCTAATCATTCTGAACGGGACAAGCATTTAAAAGGTGATGACTTTTTGGATGTAGGAAAATATCCAACATCAACTTTTACCAGTACCCAATATAAGGTTATTGATGAAACTAGTGGCACACTTACCGGTGAATTTACACTTCACGGTGTCACAAAAACCATTAGCTTCCCGGTAGAAAAAATTGGTGAAGGTGATGATCCATGGGGTGGCTATAGAGCAGGATTTAGTGGTACAACAAGGCTGAAACTGGCCGATTATGGCATCGATTACAATTTGGGCCCTGCATCTACGCATGTGGAACTTGAACTCCATATCGAAGGTGTTCGCCAGTAAGCGAAATTCAACATCTCAGCTTTCCCTAGAGTGCTTCTTTAAAGGTGCTCTAGGGACTAAAATTCACAGTTTGACAGAGTAATTTATTTCGATAAGTTAATAAGAATCATCCTAATATAGGAGAAAGCCTATGAGTTTAGTTACCTTTCTTCCAGTGCTCCCACATCAGGGCTTTCTGATTTTCCGTGTCATAAATTCGAGGTCTTTGTTGCATTGACCGGTTGAATCCACAGCCAAAAGCAGTCGTTAAGTTTCTGGCTACCTTCGACACAGGGCAGATAGTTAGGTTATTTAGCTCAGGTAGGTAGAGCCACAATATTTCTGGCATATCGATATATTATAATCAGTTAACCTTAGTCTAATTATACGCTTTAAAGCTTGCTTACAACTCAAACAAGACATCGGTACGGATTATATATTTAACCCCTTCAATAATAGGCACTGAACTGTGAGTACAATGCAAAGGATGCATACCATGAGGGAATAATAATAAACTACCGGCAGGGGTACGAATATCAACATGACTAACCTTATTGCCCGCAACTGCTGGTTTACTCGGGTCATCAGCATTGACCATGAAGCGTGTTTCACCACCTTGGAAGTCCTCACTTAATAGAATTAAGGCGGTCATTTGGCTATAACGATCAGGGTAAGCATTAGTAACCAGTTCGTCATCGATAATACGACTACCTGGCCAAGAGCCATCAGAGTGGGGTTTAAAATAATCATTTGGACTATAACGATAAAACCGAAACCGTGCATTGATCCCCAAGGCTTCACTGCCACCAAAAATAGCCTGACGGTCATCCATTAAGTGTGCAATGCGCTGCCAAATAATACCATCCGTTTGCTCATCTACTATCCACGTTAAGCTGTCATTATGACGAACACTTCGCGGCAAAGAGACTGCGGCATCAGGCAAAAATCCTAACTGTTCACTAATACTAATTAACTTTTCGCATTCATCTTTTGCCAATACATTTAATAACTGAAATGCACCCGGTACCTGCGACAACTCTCTCCGTTCAATATAGTTGATATCAAAACTATCACTTAAGTTTGCAGCATTTGCATGGTGATTACCCCAGACAGGTAAGGCGGGGTGCTCTGCTCCAGGCTCTAAAGCGGCAACAAAAAAGTCTGCGGCCGTGTCAATTTCTTTATTCATATTTTACTCTGTCAATGACTGCTTTATCGGCATTATTGCGTGTTCTTAAGCTAAGTTTTCTAATGCATAGTCTTTATTTGTTAATAATTCGTAGCTGTGCAAACTGGCGATGACCGGCAGCAGTACCATGAAAACCGAAGCCACTTTGCTTCGCTCCCACCCACGGACCTATACCACCTGCACCTTGGTTGATAGCCACCATGCCGGCTTCCATTTGCTGTGCAACGGCATTTGCATCAGCGCCACCAAATACCACAGCGGCTAAACCGTAAGGGCTAGCATTAGCTCGCTCAACCGCCTCGGAGAGCTGCTTAAAACGACTGATGGCAACAACAGGACCAAACGTTTCATCTCGCTCTAAAAGCATATCTGGTCTGATACCTGTAACGACAGTGGGCTGTATATAGGGAAGCTCATAATGAGCCTCGCCTAATAGGAACTTAGCACCTTTAGCTTGAGCATCTTCAAGTTGAGACAATATATTGGCATGCTGTTTAGGATTTACAATAGGACCGATATTGACATTGTTTTGGTCCCATGCTCCCGCTCGATAACGACTCGCTAAAGCAACCACTTTTTTCTCAAACTCATAGGCTACGCGTTCGTCGACATAGACTCGCTCAGTAGAGGTACACATTTGCCCGGTGTTTTCAAAGGAACTTGCTACCGCAAACTGCACCGCTTTATCAATATCAGCGCTTGCCATAACAATGAGTGGATCATTGCCACCCAACTCCATGACTAAGCGTTTAAGCCCTGAAGCGGCACTCGCCATAATATGCTTGCCAGCAGCTATTGAACCAGTGAACGCTACCATATTAATATCAGAATTAACTAAGGCTTTACCTGTTTCTGCATCGCCATGAGCTATTTGTAATACATTTTCAGGGAGTACCTGATTTAGTGTTTTAACAAAAAGTTCGGCAACCAAAGGTGTTTCCTCCGATGGCTTTAAGACCACAGTGTTGCCAGCAAGCAGTGCAGGTAACAACAAGTTATTCGCCATCGCCAATGGATAATTCCAAGGTGAGATAACGGCAACGACCCCTAATGGCCGATATTGAATTTCAGCATTATGTCCTATTGATTCCGTATTTAGAGCTTGAGCTATTTCCTGAGTAAAATAGGCCGCATTTTGGACCGTGCCAGTCACTTCGTAACTGGCTCTACGATAATCTTTACCCATTTCTTTACTGATCAATAATGCTAGCTGTTCTTCTAGCGCAGTAAGATGTTCGTAAGCTAGCATTACTTTTTGTTGGCGTTCATCAAGAGATAATGCAGACCACAACTTTTGCGCTTGCTTTGCTCGCAAAACAACAGCCGACATGTGTGTTGGTTCCGTAATTGGAATATCACCCAATGGCTCTCTATTAATGGGATCATAAGAGGTGAGTGTTGGCATAAAATAGCTTCCTAAAGTGGCATGAACTTCAATGCGTCGTGGCAGTAAATTCATTATGGCTTGTATTTGTGCTACAGCTTTTTAAATTAAATCAACCAGTATACTTTTAGTAACCACTTGTATTATCACCAAGTCTAAAACATAATTTTACCATTAAATGAACGACTGCTTTTGGCACGAAACAAACAATCAGATTGTATTCAAGCTTTGCTTTTATAGGTACCAAAGTAAGTCTGAGTTAATACAGATTATTTATCCCACTTGAAGCCTTCTTCAGCTGATTCGTCATTTGACTCTTCTGGGCGATACATGATTTGAACACCATGTAGGAAGTTACGCAAAATTTGATCTTTGCACGGTCGGAAGTGTTTATGATCAGCGCGGCGGAAGAAGGCACTTAACTCATGACGGCTGATTTGAAGATCGGCTAGCAATAAGATCTCTAAAATATCTTCATCACGCAGGTCGAGGGCAATCTTTAGTTTTCTGAATATGATGTTATTGTTTATTTTCTTTTCAGGCTTAGGCTGTTCGCCGTCACGTTTGCCACGTTTTTCATTGATTAAACCATTTAAGAAGGTAGAGAGCTGAACATCACTACAGTTTTTATAATCAGGATCTTCTTCACGTTTTAACCAACTGCTAATTTGCTCTCGCGTCACTTCAGCATCAGCGGCGGCAAAGATGCCAATCATTTTTGAATCGTTATAATCGAAGGTATAACGGATTTTGCGTAAAACATCATTATTGGTCACAAATAGGTCCTATTTCTTTTGCAGCGCATTTAAATATAACGCTGATTAATTTATTTTAAACTAAGTATATCGTGATGAGGCTATTGGCAATATAGTTAATAGCTATTTTCTGATAAGCTTATCTGCTAATTACCATAATAAAACAATTCACTATGTCAGAACAACAAGCTAATAATCCTTTGCACGGCCTCACCTTAGAATCAATAGTGAGTAATTTAGTCGACCAACTCGGATGGGAGGAGTTAGGGTATCGAATTGATATTAATTGTTTTCAAAACGATCCTAGCGTTAAATCAAGTCTTAAGTTTTTAAGAAAAACACCTTGGGCTAGAGCCAAAGTAGAGGCGCTTTATTTACAGCTGATGCATTAAAGGCCACTATTATAGCGGCCAGAGCTTAATTCCTAGAAGCATGAAGCCTATAGAAAATAATAAGCAAAAAACGGATGCCAAGGCATAAATTGATTTGAATCCAGCAATACGACACTCTTTTAAGCCGATATACGCACCAATAGCGGTGACAAAAAATGAAAACTCATTAAATACTAATAATGTCAGTAGTGGTATTTGAGTTGTGCCATCAGTAGTAATCTCACTACCTTTTAGTATGAGCAATAATAAAAGTGAGCTTAAGGCGAGCGCGATATAGGGGAAGTTAATAGTTTTCATTTAATTATTTACTAAAAAAAATCCCGCATTTGCGGGGTTTTTTATTATTGCCTGAATTTATTTTACAAGAGATAACATATGGTCAACAGCAGATTTGACATCATCATCGCTTAAATCTGGTCGTCCACCACGTGCAGGCATCATATTTAAGCCATTAATTGCGTTGTCATAAAGTGTATCAACACCTTTTTCGATACGGGGTGCCCAGCCTTCAGCATCCCCCAGTTTTGGAGAGCTCATCATTCCTGTCGAATGACATAGTGCGCAAACTTGAGTAACGATCTTTGCACCACCACCGACAGCCGCTACCTCAACAGCCGCTGCTACAACAACAGGCGCTTCGCCAATATAAACTTCAGCAACAGGTTTGACTCTTTCTGCAACGTCTTCTGCCAGCATACTTTCAGGTGCGGCAACATTTTTCCCAACATCTAGCATTGTTGAAAGAACTATTTTTACGACACCAAAGATAATAAGGAAAGTAACAATACTGCCAACAAAGAATTTACCTGAATTTTGAGAAGCCATGATGAACCTTAAGGTTTAATATAAATAGTTAATTATACGATGATAATGCTATTGGTGAAATAGTGTCTATATAATTGCCGTTAACGCAATTTTTCCAAGCGTCGCGCCAGTGAGTAATTGTTGGTGGGCAAGACTAATATTTTTACTGCTAATAGCGCCTATTGTTTGCTTGTGTGTACTGATGATTTTTCCTTCATCAAGTAAGTTAGCGATGGCATTGAGAAGTTGATGTTGTTTAAGCATATCGCTTGTTTTGAACATTGGGCGAGTAAACATAAACTCCCATACAAAACCTGCGCTTTTGGATTTGAGAATATCGAGATCGTGCTTCTCTTGCGTGCCGACAATACTACAAATCATACCCTGAGGTGCGATAAGTTCAGCCATAGCTGAAAAATGTCTGTCAGTATCATTAAGGCATAAAATATAATCAGGATCAGCGATGCCAAGCCCTCGGTATTGAACAGCCAAATCACTATGGTGATTGATAATATAGTCCGCACCTAATTCTCGACACCATTGCTCTGAGTCTGTACGAGAAGCTGTGGTGATGACATTTAATTTAGCAATGGATTTAGCAAGTTGGATTGCGATAGAACCAACACCTCCGGCACCACCAATAATCAGAATGTTTTTACCGGCATCAGCAGTTTCAGTAATTTTTAAACGTGAGAATAAGGCTTCCCAAGCGGTAATACTGGTTAAGGGCATGACAGCACTTTGCTCCGCTGTGAGTGTTTTAGGTGCGTGACCAACAATGCGTTCATCGACAAGTTGGTGACTGGTATAACAACCCGGTCGAGTAAGGTCACCTGCATAAAATACTTTATCGCCCGTTTTAAAGAGTGTGACATTTTCACCGATTGAACGAACAGTACCTGCCGCATCCCAACCAACAATTTTAGGTGATTCTAATTGTTCGTTAATTGCAGCTATGACTTTAGTATCAACTGGGTTAACGGCAATGGCATCAATTTCAATTAATACATCATGGCTAGTGGCTTCAGGCATTGCTTGTTCAAATAAAATAGGTGAAGAATCATTACTGTTAAAGCCATATGCTTTCATGGGAAGAGTCCAGGAGGTTTAAGAGTTATTAAGCTAAAGGTGTGGGTCTAACACCTGTTCTCTTATACACATCTCCGAGCCCACG
>CAJXPP010000079.1 GCA_913058195.1 uncultured Gammaproteobacteria bacterium
ACGAGATCATGCCTAGTCTCGTGGGCTCGGAGATGTGTATAAGAGACAGTTGTTTCTGCAACAGGAATAAAATCATCAGGGAAATACAATGCATCATCAGCTTTCATACGGATAAGACACTCATAATGACTGATTTTACCCGTTGCTACAGAATGAATTGGCTGATAGACCAAAATGAAATTTTCTTGTTGTAATGCGGCTCTAATTCGTGGTGCCCACTCAACATTATGCCGTAATGTCGTCATTTCAGTATCTTCAGGACTATACAAATTCACGCAGTTTCGTCCGCGTATTTTAGCAGTGAAACAGGCTTGGTTTGCATGTGCTAATACATCACCACTTGTAGCCATATCGGTATGTGTTACAGCTTTAACACCAATACTCACTGAAAGATGATAATTATGTGTGTGATGTTCAAATACATAACCATCAAAAAAGTCACGTAATCTATCGGCTAATTCAACTGCTTCTTCACTTGTTACATTCTCAACTAAGATAGCGAACTCATCAGATCCTATTCGAACTAAGGTATCTTTCACTGAAAAATAGCTTCGTAATTCATCTGATATTTGAACTAATAATGCATCGCCAGCTTGATGACCAACAGCATCATTCAATACTTTAAAACGATCAACATCGACATATAATAAAGCAGCCGAAGTACGAAAATTACGAATTTGTGTCAATTTCAAATCAAGCACAGTTTCTAACTGGCGGCGATTTAGCAAGCCAGTTAAATCATCATGGCCGACTAAAAACTGTAATCTGGCTTCCATGACTTTTAACTTAGCCAATTCATCTTCAAGCATAATTCGATGCTGGTAAGCCGTATCACGCTCTTTTTTCACTGCCAAGGCTGTCATTACAGCTGGAGGGAAAGATTCTGCAGTAAGAGGATGATAAAAAAGTGTTGTAACACTATGGCCTAAGTCTGTGATCAGTTGAGCGTGATCCCACTGTGACTCTTGCGTTAATGAAATGATAGGAATTAAACGCCACTCATCGAATTCATCCATAATAATTCGTAATTCATGTACTGATAAACCCGTTAAATTCGAATCAATCACTAATAAATCGATATCACAAGTCTCACCTGAAATACCTTGTCGTAAGCATTCCATGACACCACGAGCATCGTAACTGGCTATTAAATTTGAAAAGCCACTGATTTGTAACATGGTCTTCATAAACTCTATATCAGATGCTTTAGCGCCAGCAATAATAATCTTAGAGTCAAGCAATTCATCAACATTCGAACCAGTAATCGGTTCGATCTGTTGACTTAAAGGAACATTCCTTGAATGTTCCGTGCTTTTGTCAGTTATTGTTGACACGAATGATAGATCGCCACTTTTAATTATTAAGACTTGAGCCAAACAATATATCGTTTTTCTATAAAAATCAACACTTAATGAATTTATTGTAATCTAAACTATAAAGTATAATTCCCTCTGTGGTAAATATGATTCAATTTATTTCTGTTTTTTCTTTAATTACAGGGACTTTGCCAGATACTAAGTAGGCATAAGCTATAACCTCTGCTATAACGCGATATAGCAGGGGGGGAATTTCTTCACCTAACTCCAATTCACTTAATAATGCTGCGAGCATAATATCCTCTCGCAGCGGAACTCCATGTTCTCGGGCAATCCGGATAATTTCTTCTGCTACATCCCCTTCTCCTGTCGCCGTAACAGTTGGTGCATTTTCCCCATCATATTGTAGTGCGACTGCTCGTAGAGGCTCTTTATTGCTCATACTGAAATATCCACTAAGCCTGATGAAATATCTTTTGGTAAATCACTACTTGTAATAGTCGCTTTTTCAACCTCTCCACAACTACAACTAAGGTGACTCATCGTTAACTCTAATTTAGCCAGTGCAAGCTCTAATACATTTAAATTTTCCGTCAATAATTGAGCACTTTCTGTCTTTTCAGCTTTAATAATTACTTTGACATCGTCTTGGTGTAACGTCACTGAAGCCTGTACAGGTCCCAGGTTTTGTGTATCAAGCCGTAACTTTACATTCCAAATATCATTGTCTTCCTCATCGTCCTGAGCATTCTTTTGCTGATCAATTTGCATCTGCACGATATCTAAATTGTGCTTATCTTTTACAGGCACATCAAACAACCAGCTTGATGTTGTGCTACTTGTTATCTCTGGCTCTTTCAACATTATCAGTTGGTTCATTTGTAATTTTTGATGAACACCTTCGACTTCTTTAAGAAGCCGCAGTAATTCAGGCCGCGTAATCACCGTTTCTATTGCAGCCATCAATGATTGTGGCGCTAAAGTAAAAGGCTTGGTTAATAATTGCGCAATAGATAAAGCGTGAGAGGGGCTGGTTATTGTTGATAGAAATGCAGGGGCATTGGCAGAAAGTAATGGTATCCGATAGTTATTAGAAAGCAATACATTGAGCAACTGAGCAGGAGTTTTTCCATTTACCGTTAATGCTGATTGTACCTGCGATGGCAGCTTGTTCAACTCAGGCTTTCCAGCTACGATCTTCATTTCAGCTAAGCTAGCCTCAACAGCAACCATAACCTTAGCTAGATTGGCTTTAAAGTCTTGCGTCTGAACAGTCGGCTGATTTAATAATTTATTTTCCATTACTACACCAGAGGAAAGTACGGCCTGTTTAAGTCTCCCTGCATCGGTCAATTGCGCTTTATCCGTCGAATGCTGAACTAATGTCTCAATAGCCCGCCGTACATTGTCAGGTAGCGACTGCTGCTGAATTAAGCTTGAGATTACTTTTAATTGAGGCGTCGCAGGTTGCTGTGGCAGTAATTGGCGAATATTATCCAGAATACGTTGCTCTCGAGATGCAATAACAACAGGCTCTAATTGAATATTCAATGGTTTTACACTGATAATATTCATTTGTAACTTCTCCCCCACTTGATGAGGTCGCGTCAATTTACTTACATCAATATCAAACTGCTGCGGGCTTATTTTGGCTTGATTAGTCTGATTTGGTTCGCTAACAATTGTTTGCACTAATAAACGCTTATTAGCTAAAAGTTTAACGACTTCAACAGCTAGCTGTTGACCTTGTTTCAAGCTTTCAAGTGAAAATCCGCTAAGTTTCTCAGCTTGAATCAATGAGTTAATTGCCCCTGCTATTTTGGGGTTTTCGGAGGAAGAGATAAGTTTTAAAACTAACTTCCCCTCTTCTATTGCAAGCTCTACAGGGACGGTTTGTCCGGCTTGAAGTGCAATAGGAGTACGGAGCTCTATTAATTTCCCAGCAATATTGGCTGTAACGAGTTCGCCAGCAGCGACGGCTTTAGAAACTTCTATCTCTAGGCGCTGACCAACCACCAACTCAGCTAATTGCTGAGGCGGAATATTTTTAACCGTTGCAGTTATTACTGATACAGATGGATGAACATGCACAATAAAATTAACCCACTTTCATTTACTCAAATCCAGTATAACAAGCATGTTTATTTGAGCTTAATTTATATGATAAATAAATCCGTACTATTATCTAATATTAGTGGTTAGCAGGGTCGTTAATGTAGCATTTGTGGAACCGATAAACTAAACGCGGGAATATCAACCTCAAAGCGCTCACCGCTATCATTAATCATCATGTAATGACCTTGCATCATTCCAACAGGTGTATCGAGCATAGCAGCACTTGTATAGGTGAATTCTTCCTCAGGCCCCAAGTACGGATGAAGGCCAATGACACCATCACCTTCAACTTCTTGCTCATACCCATTTCCACCTGTTATTTTCCAATAACGAGACAGTAGCCTAGCGGCACCAATGCCATTATTTTTTATTGTTATCGTATAAGAGAACAAGTACCGTTCTTTTTCCGGCTGGGATTCTTGATCTAAAAAGGTGGTTTCAACACCAACGGCAATATCATTATTTTCAATAGTCATAATAAGCATTATACAGCTGTTTGCTGTGCTAAGTATCGCGCACCCATTAATCCAACTTTTGGCTCCAGAATTAATCTCACTGGAATAGTCTTCACTAATTCTGCCATTTTTCCTTTTGCATTAAAGGCTGTAATAAATGAGCCTGTTTGAAAGCGTTGTAAGTTTTTAGCTGCAATACCACCAGCAATATATAATCCCGCTCTAGGCAAAACCGATAAAGCTAGATTACCTGCTTGCGAGCCATATATTTCAACAAACATATCTAGGGCTTGCGATGCCAGCTCATCGCCTTTATTGATTGCAAATTCGCTAATTGCTGCTCCAGGATCATTTAATATCATGGCTTGGCGAAGCTCTGGATCTTCGTCGCATTGCAGGTAAGCACGTAGAAACTCATAAATACTGACTAAACCTACACCTGATACCAATCGCTCATAAGATACATGCCCAAACCGCTCCATCATATGTTCAAGTAATAGGATTTGTCGTTTATTCGCCGGGGCGAAATCGACATGACCACCTTCTGTTGGCAACACGTTCCATTTATCATCTGCAGCAATTAATAGAGCCTGGCCTAGGCCAGTGCCTGCGCCAATGACCGCTCTAGGTGATCCTTCAACTTCCACTCCTTGCTGCAGAGTGACAATATCATCGCCAGAGAGGCTGTTAATACCATAACCAACAGCTTCAAAATCATTACATAGGCGAATATATTCAATGTCAAACTTAGCTGCTAAATCATCAGCGTTTAATTGCCAAGGCAAGTTGGTCACAGTCGCATCTCGCCCCAATACTGGCCCTGCAACAGCAAAGCAGGCCCTATCAACCGTTAATGATTTTATCGCTGTGTTGCTCAAAAATTCAGTCAAGGCATCATCAAAGCTAGCAAAATCCTCACTCACTAATGACTGTTCAAATACCACCTTATTATCATCAGTACTTAGCTGTAATAATGTTTTTGTACCACCAATGTCGACTGAGAGTATATAAGCCATAGCTTATTGACCTGCAGCTGCAGCATCCATATACCAGAAATAGTCACCCTGTGGCGCCAAGCGTTGAATAGGCAATCCTTTAACGGCATCAGAAGTGATGTCTTTAACAATAGCTGCTTTAGCTTTACCAGCGATAAAAACAATCACTTGTCGTGCTGCATTAATTGTTGGGTAGGTCATCGTTACACGCCAAGATTCAAATTTTTCAACGTATAAACTTGTTGTTTTGGTGTCAGTAACATCTAATGCTGGTGTGTCAGGAAATAATGAGGCGATATGACCATCAGGTCCCAAACCTAATAGGACAAGATCTAATGGCTCTTCACCAAGTATTTCCTGCATTTTACGTCCATATCGGATTGCAACATCTGGAGCAACACCTTCTTCTGTCGGCATACGATGTACATTTTCTTGTGGAATGGCAATATGATCAATCATTGCTTCACTCGCCATTTTATAGTTACTGTCACTATGTGTTGGTAATACACAACGTTCATCACCAAAAAACAAATGTACGCGAGACCAATCAATCTGTTCAACATAAGGTGATGTTGCTAATTTTTGATATAAACCTTTAGGTGTTGAACCGCCTGCTAATGCAACATGGAATACTCCACGTTTAGCAATTGCACTACGTGCTGACACAACGAACTGCTCTGTTGCTGCCTCAATTAAACTCTGCGCGTCTGGCATAACCTTTTGTTCAGCTTTCATCTTATTCCTCTACTTCTATTTCACAATAACTAAAGGAATAATGATAATGCCAGTAGAGCAAAAGTCCTAATCATATTTTCATTCAACCTTTCCACACAGCACAACAAAATTTTATAACGCTATTTTGTGCCTATCTATAGAGAGCATAATAGATGTTCCGTGATATTAAACCTTATCTAGCGTCCCTCTTTCCACTTAGATAACATCGGTTTGATTAACGGAGCTTGAACAAATAAGGTAAAGATAACGACGCCAAATGCGGTTGATTGTACTGTCCACCAATAGTCCAACTCTAGTGGTAGGGATAATGCTAGAGCTAATGTCACTGCACCACGCAAACCACCGGCAAACATGAGGCTTTGATCCCCAGGTGAAATACGCTCAACACTTGGGATAATCGATATTAATCTTGCTCCACCAAAAACAGCTATTGCACGTGCAATAAGTATGGCGAAAATGCCAATTAACATGGCTAACCAATTATCCGTAAACATACCCAATGTAATCGTGACCCCCATTAACAGGAACATTAATGATTCTGCCACATAGACATTGAAGGTCCAAAAATCATCAACAAAACTGCTCTTTTCATGAGATTGAAAATCATGATGAATGACGCGGCCCAGTACCATACCAGTTACTAGCACTGACATTACCCCCGATACATTTAGCCACTGCTGTGCTGTTAAATATGAAACATAAGCAGCGATTAAAGTAACAATCGCCTGCTGTACAAAGTCTTGCAATAATCGAGATAGAAATAAAAACCCAAATCCAATAAATAAACCGACAACACCGCCGCCAAAAAATACCACCATAAATCTTAGGCTTGCATCTAATACTGAAATATCTTCCATCGGATGTTGAGCGATATAGAGAAAGATACTGAAGGTGACAATGGCTGTCGCATCATTAAATAATGCCTCACCTTCAATCAACATACAGATTCGCTCTGACACACCAGCCTTACGCATTATTTCTAATACTGCGACAGGATCTGTTGCAGCCAATATTGCACCCGTTAATAAAGCAGCAATCCATGGAAACCCTGTTGGGTGACCAATACCGTAATAAACCATGACTGCAACAACAGCTGTTGAAAATAACATCACGGGAATAGCAAAAAACAAAATAGCAATTAAGTTTTTAAATAATTGCTGAGCATTAATCTTAAAAGAAGCTTCGAAAATAAGTAGTGGTAAAACCACATACAGAATAAGATCGTGAAAGGAATCATAACGAACCCCTGTATCAACATCTAGACTCACTAATATTTCACTACCAACAAAGCCTGTTATCACTAATAAACCAGCGAAGGGAACATGATATTTCTCAGCCATTGGCTTTAATAATAAGGCAAGCAATAACATCATTGCTAATAATATTAAACCTGTACTGATAGCCATAACAGTTTACCCTTTGATTTTCTCAAGTTCAGGAAATACTTCATCCATTCCCTTCGTCAAGCCGTCACCCATGACAATACGTGCATGAGTACGATTTAATGCTCGCGGACTTTTAACACCACATGAATGAGCAATAATACCTACCTCTTTCACCATATTATTGACATAATTGGCAACACGCACGGATTTAGATTGAGGGTGTAAACCTTGTTGGAGTTTAGGATCGTGAGTAGTAATCCCTGTAGGGCATGTGTTCTTATTGCACTGCAAAGCTTGGATGCAGCCTAAAGCAAACATAAAGCCACGGGCACTAGTGACAAAATCAGCACCTGCACACAAGGCCCAAGCAACGGCACCAGGGGTGATTAGTTTTCCTGATGCAACCACCTTAACTCGCTCTCTCAGGCCATATTGTTTTAACTTATCTACAAGAATCGGTAAACTTTGACGCAAAGACATACCCACAGAATCTATTAACGGCATAGGCGCTGCACCGGTTCCGCCCTCAGCACCATCAATAGTAATAAAGTCAGGGGCAAACTCTACACCTCTAGCAACAATAGCAGCCATAAGCTCATCAACTTGTTTAGGTGAACCCACTACCATTTTAAACCCTGTCGGTTTACCGGTGACATTTCTAACTCGATTGATCATGTCGATTAAATCATCAAAACTACTAATATCAGGGTGACGGTTGGGACTGTATGCGTCTTTCCCCACTTCAACTCCACGAATAGCTGCAATTTCTTCAGTTACTTTCTCACCAGGTAAAATACCTCCTTTACCTGGCTTAGCACCTTGACTCATCTTAATCTCAAACATTTTCACCTGTGAATGAGCAGCTGTTTCAATTAATTTATCATCATCAAGCACACCATTTAGGTCACTGACGCCATTTTTAGCTGTACCGATTTGAAAGACAATATCTGCTCCTCCTTCAAGGTGGTATGTGGATAAGCCTCCCTCTCCTGTATTCATCCAACAATGTGCTAATTTAGCCCCGCCAGATAATGCCAATACTGCCGGCTTAGATAAGGCACCATAGCTCATGCCTGAGATATTGATAATTGATGCTGTTATATAAGGGTGTTTACAATTAGGGCCAATAGTAACTGGTTTCGGTGAAACAGCTTCTTGCCCTAGAGTAGGAAAGGCACAGTTAACGAATAAAACTCGCCCTGCTGCATTGATATTGTCTGTCGATCCGAATGCAACTGTACTATCTACATTTTTAGCTGCTCGATATGCCCACGATCGTTGAGCACGATTAAAGGGATACTCTTCGCGATCCATAGCGAAAAAATACTGTCGGAAGAATTCGCCTATATGTTCGAAGAAATATCGGAAACGACCAATAACGGGGTAATTTCGTCGAATCGTTTGCTGAGTCTGTGTCACATCGATCACATATGTCACAATAATCCACAATATAAGCAGTCCTAGAACTAAGATAAATAATGCTGCAAGTACCTCCATCGCTGTAATTACAAATTCAGTGAACTCAGCTGACAAATGATTCATATATTTCTCCTTTAAATAAAATCATCTAAACACTAGACTCAGTAACAACTACTTTATTACTGTCTCTTATACACAT
>CAJXPP010000080.1 GCA_913058195.1 uncultured Gammaproteobacteria bacterium
CTTCAGAAGCCTTAATGCTGACTCAAGATGAAAATATTATTGAAATGAAAATAGAAATTCAATATCGGGTTGAGCAACCAGCTGACTTTTTGTTTAATGTTGAAAATCCTGTTAGAACACTACAACAAATGACTGAGAGTGCTGTTCGCGAAGTAGTTGGTCAATCGCTGATGGATGATGTGTTGACAATAGGACGACAAGAAGTCGCTATTAAATCAGAAAAGTTACTGCAATCACTACTCAGTGATTACGGCACGGGCTTATTAGTGACCAGCTTTAATATTCCTGATGCACAAGCACCTGCTCAAGTTCAGTCTGCATTCGATGATGTTGTGAAGGCCGGCGCTGATAAAGTACGGATGAAAAATGAAGCTGAAGCATACGCTAATGATATTGTGCCAAGAGCACGTGGTGCAGGCTTCCGGGTAGTACAAGAAGCTGAAGCATATAAAAGTCAGATTTTAGCGAAAGCACAAGGTGAAACTAGCCGATTTTTACAAGTAATGGATGAGTATGAAAAAGCCCCCGATATTACTCGTGAACGTTTGTATTTAGACACTATGGAATCAGTCTATAGCAGAACTCAAAAAGTCATGGTTGATGTATCTAAAGAAAGTAGCAATGTTTTATACCTACCTTTAGACAAAATGCGTGGCGGTGGTAGCTCTTCTGCACCGACACGAATTGATTTAAGTGATATGGCGAATTATCCATCGTCTAATAGTAATGGTACAAATACTGGGTCTGTACAGAATAATGCCCGTAGCAGAGGAGGACGTTAATATGTCTGCACGTATGAATTTAGTTATTTTCTTAGTACTGTTTGGTTTTGTGGCACTTTATACGTCGGTTTTTTATGTTGATCAGCGTGAACGTGCGTTGGTGCTACATTTAGGACAAATTGAACGTGCCGATTATCAGCCGGGCATACATTTTAAAGTACCATTTATCGAAGATGTAAAACGTTTTGATGCGCGTATTTTAACCGTTGATGTTAAACCTGAACGGTACATTACCCGCGATAAAGAAACACTGCTGGTTGATTCATTTATTTTATGGAAAATTAAAGATGTTTCGACTTATTTCACTGCTATGAGTGGTGATAGGTCAACTGCTACCTCGCGTATATTTAATATTGTTAATAATGCATTACGTGATGAGTTTGCTAACCGCTCCGTACAAGATGTGGTGGCAGGCGATCGTACTGCGATGGTGTCAGATATTCTAAGTAATACTAATGAAGCCGTAAAAGCATTTGGTATTGAATTAGTTAATATACGGATAAAACGGATTGATTTTATCAGTGAAATTAATGAACGAGTATTTGCTAGAATGAACTCTGAACGTGAACGTATTGCTAAAGAAACACGTGCTGAAGGTGCGGAAGAAGCTGAAAAGATTCGTTCAGATGCCGATCGTCAAAGCACAATTATAATTGCTAACTCGAATCGTGAATCTGAAGAGTTACGTGGTAATGGTGATGCATTGGCTACAGAGACTTATGCAAAGGCTTATGGCCAAAATAAAGACTTTTATTCACTTTATCGCCGTTTAACAGCTTATAAAAATGTCTTTACTGGCGATGATATGTTGGTGATTGAGCCTAAAGGTGAGTTTTTTAATAGCTTTAGTGGTATCGATAAATAACATAATCTTGTGAGCGATACTTTGTTACATAGCCTTTGGATTGCTTCGGCATTAGTACTAGTGATCGAAGGGCTAATGCCTTTTTTAAGTCCAATTTCTTTTCGGCATGCACTGATTAAAATGGTTGCAATGACGGATAGGCAGCTAAGAACAATAGGTTTGTTCAGCATGGTCTTGGGTGTAACGTTACTTTATTGGGTAAATTGATAGATGAGTGTAAAACAACGTTGGTTGCTACCAGAAGGTATTGATGAATTACTTCCTGAGCAAGCTGCACAATTAGAACAATTGCGTCGACAATTACTGGATATGATGCAAAGTTGGGGATATCAACTTGTATTCCCACCTTTAGTTGAATATTTAGACTCTTTGCTGACAGGAACTGCAAAGACACTGGATTTACAAACTTTTAAGCTAACAGATCAAATGTCTGGCCGTTTAATGGGGATTCGTGCAGATATGACGCCACAGGTGGCACGAATTGCAGCGCATACATTGAGACAGCAAGAGGGGACTTTGCGACTTTGTTATATAGGTAATGTGTTGCAAACTTTACCTCAAGGCCAAGGTAGATCACGTAATCCTATTCAGTTAGGAGCAGAAATTTACGGTCATGCAGGCCCAGAAAGCGATATGGAAGTATTGCAGCTAATGGTTGAAGTATTAAATACAACCATAGCTAATACTGACTTATTCCTCGACCTTGGTCATGTGGGTATTTTCCGCGGATTGGCTGAGTTTGCAGGCCTGAATGATGAGCAAGAACAAGAGTTATTCTCGGCCTTACAACGCAAAGCTTTACCTGAAATTGAAACACTATTAACACATTATCAATTATCATCGGATAGTCACGCTATGTTATTAGCATTGTCTGAATTGAATGGTGACGTGTCTATTCTCAATACGGCAAAAGACGTGTTAGAAAATGCGCCTGAATCAGTTCATAAGGCATTAGACAGCTTGCATACCATTGCCAAAATGACTGCGGAACGATTACCTGAGTTAACGCTTAACTTTGATCTAGCTGAACTCCGAGGCTATCACTATCATACAGGTGTTGTATTTGCAGCATATCAAGCAGGTTCGGCCAATGCGATTGCGATGGGTGGACGTTATGATGATATTGGTGAAGATTTCGGCCATGCACAACCGGCTACAGGGTTTAGCTTAGATTTAAAAAACTTAGTTTCACAATTAGCCTCAATTGAAACAAACAAACAACCTGTTTATTTACCTTGGTCATCTGATGAGAAAGATAAACGTAAAGTTCAAGCATTACGTGAACAAGGTGAAGTTGTTATTTATCAGTTTGCAGGTGAAGCATAATTTACCCCTCGGTAAACGTACGTAAATTTATTTATTAAATTAAAATAGCCCCATATAAGTGGCAGAAACAGGAACACAAACACGTGGCTAAAAATATCGTTGTAATTGGCTCTCAATGGGGCGACGAAGGTAAGGGTAAATTAGTTGATTTATTGACTGATAATGTATCGGCAGTAGTACGGTTCCAAGGTGGTCATAATGCTGGTCATACCTTAGTTATCGATGGTAAAAAAACGGTATTACATCTTATTCCATCAGGTATATTACGTGAACATGTTCAGTGTTTAATTGGTAATGGTGTTGTGTTATGTCCTGAAGCATTGCTGAAAGAAATGAATGAGCTTGAAGAAAGTGGTATTCCTGTTCAGTCTCGTCTCAAAATCAGTGCTGCTTGTCCTTTGATATTGCCTTATCACATTGCATTAGACCAAGCACGAGAATTACGACGTGGTAAAACTGCAATTGGTACAACTGGTCGAGGTATTGGTCCGGCTTATGAAGATAAGGTTGCTCGTCGTGGTCTTCGTCTTGGTGACTTGAAAGATGAGAAATGTTTTGTCGCTAAATTAGAAGATGTGATGGAATATCATAACTTTGCATTGGTTAATTATTATAAAACTGATCCAGTGAGTTTTGAGCAAGTACGTGATGAGACATTAGCAATGCGTGACATCTTATTACCAATGATTGCTGATATTCCTCATCTATTGCAGGAGTACTCTAAAGCTGGTGACAATGTGATGTTTGAGGGTGCTCAAGGCGCCTTATTAGATATTGATCATGGTACATACCCATATGTAACATCTTCAAATACAACGGCAGGTGGCAGTGCGACAGGTGCAGGTGTTGGCCCTTGTCATATTGATTATGTGCTTGGCATCACTAAGGCCTACGCAACCCGTGTAGGTGCTGGCCCTTTTCCTTCAGAGTTACTTGATACTGATGGTAAAGCAAATGAGATTGGTCAGTATTTAGCTGATAAAGGTCATGAAGTAGGTGCAACAACAGGTCGTGGTCGCCGCTGTGGCTGGCTAGACATGGTGGCATTGAACCGTGCTTGTTGGGTGAGTAGCATTACTGGTTTATGTTTAACGAAGTTGGATGTACTCGATGGCCTAGAAACCATTCGTTTATGTGTTTCTTATGAGCGTGATGGACAAACAGTCGATGTATTACCGTTAAGTGCTGATGAGTTTGAAGGTTGCATACCTGTTTATATGGATATGCCAGGTTGGACCGAATCAACATTAGGTGTAACTAACTTTGATAACTTACCAGCGAATGCTCAAGCTTATATTAATAAAGTTGAAAGTTTAGCCGGTGTGCCGATTGATATTATCTCAACAGGCCCTGATCGTAATGAGACGATTATTCAGCGAGATTTATTTAGCGTATAAATCACTATTAAGGCCCTCCAAATGAGGGCCTTTTTGTATGCGCTTACTTACTTGTTAGGATTGACCGCAGCATATAAGGCAGAATAGTCCGTATTAGCTAAACCTTGCGCTAAGGTTTTATCTAATAACTGTGATATGCCTTCTAAGGCGCAGGTTTCTAATCCGAGCTGTTCAGCAACAGATAAAAACAAATGTGTATCTTTTGCCAAATGCTTAGTTGGGAAGTTGGGTTTAGAAAAATCTCGCTCAATCATTCGTTCAAGTTTCTTATCAAAGGTTGGTGCATAGAGTGCACTCTCTCGCACAATTGACATAAACTGCTCTGTTTCGATGCCTTCTTTCACGACGAGTGCAAGGCTAAGGGAGAAGCTGGCTGTTAAGCCAGCAATCAATTGATTCATTGCTAATTTAACTGTTGCACCTTGGCCAATGTCCCCAATATGCTTTGGATTCGTGCCGATAATTTGGAGTAAAGGTAGTGCTGTTTCGTAATCTGCCTTGTCTCCACCTGCCATTAAGATAAGTGTGCCTGTACGTGCTTCAGGTAGACTACCTAATACTGGGCATTCGAGATAGTGACCTTGCATAAGTCGAACTCGCTCAGCGACCGTACGAGACTGTTCAGGTGCAATAGTGCCCATTTGAATAATTAACTTATCTTTGAAATATTTCGGCTCAATATCATCAAGTACTGTCTTGATTGCAGATGCGTCACTTAATATGAGCAGGCAAATGTCGCTTGCCTTAAGTACTTCTTGTGCCGAGTGAGTAATTAAAGCTCCTTTTTGCTGCAAGGCTTGGCATTTCTCCGGGCTACGGTTGAATATACTAAGGTTTATTTTACTGCTCAGTAAGTGCTCAGAAAGAGCTTGCCCCATTAAACCTACGCCAATAAGCGATACATTCATAATTTAAATTCCATAATCATTAATTAAGTGATAGAAGCATAGTACAGGGTACTGTAGAATAGGCGCTTATTTTACAGTAGAAACAGGGGAATACTGTGTACAAGAAAAATATGACTATTGCTGGATTTGATGATGAGCTTCTACAGGCAATTGATGCTGAAAATCAACGCCAAGAAGATCACATTGAGTTAATTGCATCTGAAAACTATACCAGCCCACGAGTGATGGAAGCACAAGGCTCGTCATTAACTAATAAGTACGCAGAAGGTTACCCTGGCAAACGTTATTATGGTGGCTGTGAGTATGTAGATAAAGCTGAAGTATTGGCAATTGAACGTGCTAAAACATTGTTTGGTGCTGACTATGCTAATGTTCAACCACACTCTGGTTCTCAAGCCAACGCTGCGGTTTATTTAGCGCTAATACAACCAGGTGATACAATTTTAGGTATGAGTTTGGCTCATGGTGGTCACTTAACTCATGGTTCAAAAGTGAGTGCATCAGGTAAAATTTATAATTCTGTTTCCTATGGTTTAAACGCTGAAACGGGTGAAATTGATTACGACGAAGTGGAGCGTTTAGCTCAAGAACATAAACCTAAAATGGTTGTGGCTGGTTTCTCTGCTTATTCACGTATTGTTGACTGGCAACGCTTCCGTGATATTGCGGATTCAATTGGTGCGTATTTATTGGTTGATATGGCGCATGTGGCGGGTTTAGTTGCTGCAGGCCTTTATCCTAACCCAACTCAAATTGCTGATGTTACAACAACGACGACGCATAAAACATTACGTGGTCCTCGTGGCGGTTTAATTTTAGCGAAAGCGAATGCAGAAATTGAGAAGAAATTAAATTCTGCTGTATTCCCTGGTTTCCAAGGGGGCCCTTTAATGCATGTTATTGCTGCTAAAGCAGTGGCATTTAAAGAGGCAATGTTACCTGAGTTTAAAGGTTATCAAGAGCAAGTTATTAAAAATGCTAAAGTCATGGCTGAAGTCTTTATGGCGCGTGGTTATGATGTAGTATCGAAAGGTACCGACGATCACTTATTCCTCGTCAGTTTCATTGAAGCAGGCTTAACAGGTAAAGAAGTTGATGCATGGTTAGGTGACTCAAACATCACGATTAATAAAAACTCTGTTCCTAATGATCCTCAGTCACCCTTCGTGACTTCAGGTATTCGTGTTGGTACACCAGCGGTAACAACGCGTGGCTTTAAAGAGAAAGAGTGTAAAGACTTAGCATCATGGATGTGTGACGTAATTGATAGTCGTGGTGATGCAACTGTAATGGCAGACGTTAAAACGAAAGTTCTAGCTGTTTGTCAACAACTTCCCGTTTATTCATAAGCTGACAATACCATGCGTTGCCCTTTTTGTGGAGCCGATGATTCTAAAGTAATTGACTCTCGTCTTTCTGCAGAGGGCGACGCAATTCGCCGTCGTCGTAGTTGTGTCGAGTGTAACGAGCGATTCACTACTTACGAAACTGCAGAGCTTTCTTTACCAAGGCTGGTAAAGCGCGATCAATCTCGCGCTGTTTTTAATGAAGATAAACTACGATCTGGATTTCTAAAAGCATTAGAAAAACGGCCAGTTAGTATTGATGCGATTGATTCCTCTGTTAAGGGTATTGTTCGTCGCTTAATCGCTACAGGTGAACGCGAAGTCGATAGTCGTTTAGTAGGTGACTGGGTGATGGATGCTTTACGTGAATTAGATGAAGTAGCCTATGTCAGATTTGCGTCGGTTTACCGCAGTTTTCAAGATGTAAATGCATTCCGTGAAGAAATTGAACGTATGGAAAATAAAACTGAACAGCCAGGAGATGATTAACTATGCTACGAGTCATTATTTTTTGTGATATCTGTAATCCACAGGGTGTTCGCTATATAGAGCAAAAGCGCAGTACACAGCGCGGTGATACTGATGGAAGACGAGTGACTGATGGACGATCTTGGTTTGAAGGCTCTCTAGAATCTGCTATCGCTGAAGGTTGGCATCATGATAATGGTATTCATTCATGTCCACGTTGTACGGAACGCCACAGCAAATCATAATAATGTCAGTACATGAATGTTATATGGCCCGAGCTCTGCAATTAGCAGCGAATGGACTTTATACAACAGATCCTAATCCCCGTGTAGCTTGCATCATTGTTAAAAATGATGAAATCGTAGGCGAAGGTTGGCACCAGCGTGCTGGTGAAGGTCATGCTGAAGTTAACGCAATAGATAAGGCCGGTAAGAGGGCGGCAGGTGCAGATTGTTATGTGACTCTAGAGCCTTGCAGTCATTTTGGACGTACCCCTCCTTGTGCTGATCTGTTAATTAGTGCTGGCATTAAGCGTGTATTCATTGCTATGAAAGATCCCAACCCTTTAGTATCGGGTAATGGTATTAAGCGATTAAACGATGCAGGAATAGAGGTGATGGTTGGCATTCTAGAGCAACAGGCCGAGGCACTAAATCCGGGTTTTTGTAAACGAATGCGAACGGGTATGCCATATGTAAGGGCTAAAATTGCCATGAGCTTAGATGGAGGTACTGCAATGACATCTGGAGAAAGTAAATGGATCACTGGCCCGGCTGCACGGCAAGACGTGCAACAGTTACGCGCAAGAAGCTCCGCTATTCTATCTGGCATGGGTACAGTGTTAGCAGATGATCCTGCCTTTACTGTTAGACCAGAAGGTGGTTGGTATCCAGAAAATCAAGCTGTACGACAGCCTTTACGCGTTATTGTCAGTAGTCATTCTGCTATACCTGAAACTGCACAAATATTAGATGATTCTGCTAATGTGTTGTTGATCACCACTGATAGTAATATATGTAAACAAAGTGCGGATGTAATTACAACACCTGAAAAACAGGGACAGGTTGATTTATCAGTCATGATGAGTGAACTCGCTAAACGAGAAATTAATGAAGTTATGGTAGAAGCTGGTTCTATTTTGAATGGGGCTTTACTTGAAGCGGGATTAATCGATGAGATTATTATTTATATGGCGCCTAAGTTAATGGGGGACTCTGCGAAGGGGGTATTTCATTTACCAAAACTACAGACGATGGCTCAAAATATAGATTTAACAATTACAGATATACGCGCTGTAGGTAGTGACTGGCGCATAACTGCAACACCAAATTAGAGGTTAATATTTAGATGTTTACCGGTATTATAACGGCGATTGGTAAGGTTGAAGCATTACAAGCACAAGGTGGCGATATACTCTTAAAAGTGAATAGCCAAGATCTAGACTTGTCTGATGTGAAGCTAGGCGACAGTATTGCAACTGTCTCTTATACACATCTGACGCTGCCGACGATCTACTCTGTGTAGAT
>CAJXPP010000081.1 GCA_913058195.1 uncultured Gammaproteobacteria bacterium
ATTAGATGCAGATCCGACAGAAGTTTTATCAATAGAAGGTAGATTGACTCGAATGGTTGGGCTAACGCTAGAAGCCGTTGGTTTTCAAGCGCCTATTGGTAGTCGGTGTGAAATAAAAGGATCGGGAAACAATTTAATTGAAGCTGAAGTGGTTGGTTTTTCTGGGGAAATTTTATACTTGATGCCAACGGGTGATACCCGAGGTCTGGTGCCTAATGCCAGAGTTCGTCCACTGCGTAGTGATTCGCAAGTACCTGTTGGCGAAGAGTTATTAGGTCGTGTTGTCGATGGCGCTTGTAAGCCGCTGGATGGTAAAGGACCTTTGAAGGTTAAAGAGCGCGTCCCTTTGCATGGCGAGCCGGTTAACCCACTGTCCCGTTCTCCAATAAGAGAGCATTTAGATGTTGGTGTAGAAGCTATTAATGCCTTACTGAGCATTGGCCGAGGCCAACGTATGGGCTTATTCGCAGGTAGTGGTGTGGGTAAAAGTGTTCTATTAGGTATGATGACGCGTTTTACTGAGGCCGACGTGATTGTAGTGGGCTTGATTGGTGAGCGTGGCCGAGAAGTAAAAGAATTCATTGAAGATATATTGGGA
Organism: uncultured Gammaproteobacteria bacterium; assembly: GCA_913058195.1. Classification (GTDB taxonomy): domain Bacteria; phylum Pseudomonadota; class Gammaproteobacteria; order Nitrosococcales; family Methylophagaceae. The sequence goes on from CAJXPP010000081.1 coordinate 599, forward strand.
GAAGAAGGTCTAGAGCGAGCGGTTGTCGTGGCATCACCTGCCGATCATTCTCCATTAATGCGTCTACATGGTGCAATGTTAACAACCAGTATTGCAGAATATTTTCGCGATCAAGGCAAACAAGTTTTATTATTGATGGACTCTTTGACTCGTTATGCTCAAGCTCAGCGTGAAATTGCATTAGCGATTGGTGAACCACCTGCAACTAAAGGTTATCCGCCTTCTGTATTTTCATTATTACCACAGTTAGTGGAACGTGCCGGTAATGGCCCTCAAGGTGGCGGTGCGATCACAGCCATTTATACGGTATTAACAGAAGGTGATGATCAACAAGATCCTATTGCTGATGCTGCCCGTGCAATTCTAGATGGACATATTGTGTTATCTCGTCAATTAGCTGAGGCTGGTCAATACCCTGCGATAGATGTTGATGCCTCTATTAGTCGAGTTATGCCTCAAATTGTATCACCTGAACATTTACAACAAGCTCAAAATTTCAAACAAATCTCTTCGACCTATCGCCAAAACCAAGACCTTATTAATATCGGGGCTTATTCTTCAGGCAGTGATCCTAAAATTGATGAAGCCATTGCTTTATATCCTAGTTTGCAAGATATGATTAAGCAAGGAATGAGCGAATCAGTTAATTGGCAACAAAGCCTAGATGACTTGCAAAAGACAATGCAACAACCGCTACCTACGAATAATGCGATGTCTCCAATGACTCTCAATCAAGGTCAAAATGGCTTCTAAAGACCACTTAAAGCTGATAGGCTAATATGATGAAACGATCTCAACGCTTAACACCTGTTATTGATATCGCTACTAAGGCGACTGAAGCAGCACTCACAAAGGTGGGACAAGCCAACTCTACTTGGTTAAAAGAGAAGCAGCAGCTAGATGACTTACACCGTTATAAAGGCGAGTATTTAGCTAAGTTTAGGCAAGGTGACACACTGATTATGAGTGCTCAAAAAGTACTCGAATTACGTGGGTTTTTGAGCCAGCTTGATCAAGCGATCAATGCGCAACAGGAACAAGTTTCTCTTCGTTATAAGCAATTAGAACAGCAGCGTATGAACTGGCAACAAGTACGCATTAAAGAAGAAGCGATGCAGTCATTAAGTGATAGGTATCAAACTGAAGAACAGCAAGTTGAATCTAAAAAAGAGCAGAATGAGAGTGATGAACTAAACACTTCTAAATGGCATCGCCGTCAACGTTAAATCCTCCCTACACATCGAATAAAAATTAATTTTTTAGCTGGCATGGTCTCTGCATTATTGTCACTTAGTAAGTTAAATTAATATTAATATCACTCTGGTATGAAAGCTTAAAAGTAAGGTGTGAAGCCTATTGGCGGTGATTGTCTTCGTTTATTTTGTGACTAAATCATTTCATAACAAAGTAAGTAGCAATGGCAAAGCGGCAAGAATAACCGACTTAGTAAGTGTTGTTAGACACAATTGGTTAAGAGTGTGGATTGTTAGTGATAATATTAGTTGTACTTAGGTAGATTTTGGGAACGAGGTAAGTTATGGCCGAAACAGAATTAGTGATTGATTGTGGTGAATCTTTAGGTATTGCTGAAGTTGGAGATTTTTACGGAACACTACTCATGGCTATTGCAGAGGGAAAGTCAGTTAACTTTGATGTAAGTAAGCTTGAACGTATTGACGGTGCTGCTTTACAACTTATTTATGCCTATAGAAAAGAGGCTTTAAGTCAAGGACATACTTTTAATTGGAATTCACCGAGCGATGCGTTTCTACGTAGTGCGAGATTATTAGGATTGTCATCAGCAATGAATATAGAAGACAATATAGTTTAAGTATCTCGATAATATTCAGACTAAAGTGAATAATCGTGGATAGAAAGTAGCACACTATTTTTAGAGGAAAACGAGCCATGGCAATAATTTTGGCAGTAGATGATTCAGCATCAATGAGGCAAATGGTTGTCTTCACATTGAAGGCTGCTGGGCATACGGTAGTCGATGTCAATGATGGACAGCAAGCTTTAGAAACAGCAAAAAAGCAATCATTTGATTTGATCCTGACGGATGTGAATATGCCGGTGATGGATGGATTAGAACTTACAAAAAATCTGCGAGAGCTGCCCGAGTATCGATTTACACCTATCTTGATTTTAACGACAGAAGCAGGTACTGACAAAAAGCAAGAAGGCCGAGCAGCTGGAGCAACAGGGTGGTTGGTTAAACCTTTTAATCCCGATCAGTTGTTGGCTACTATTAGTAAAGTATTAGATTAGTGTTGTATAAATTTAATGATTAATCACTTTGATATAAGAAAGGAGTACTAGACCTTTAGTAGGAAGCAGCTATGGATATTGATATTTCACAATTTCACGATATATTTTTCGAGGAAAGCTTCGAAGGCTTAGATGCTATGGAGAGTGAACTTATTGGGCTTAATATTGGCTCAGCTGACTCCGAGACGATTAATACTATATTTAGAGCTGCGCACTCAATCAAAGGTGGGGCAGGAACATTTGGCTTTACATTTATTGCAGAATTTACCCATATTATGGAAGCCATTCTGAATGAAATGAGAAATGGTCAACGTGATGTGACTGCGGATTCGACGAACCTACTGTTACAAGCTGTTGATGTCTTGCGAGGGATGTTAACGGGAGTACAGAAAAAAGAAGCAACAGATGAAAAAAGCATTGCAGCTATGCATCTACGTCTAGAAGCAATGCTGGCGGGTGAAAATGTAGCAGAAGAAACCAATAATGTTACTGACTTAGAGGGTGAGGAACAAACAAAGCTAAGCTCTTCTAAGGGTTGGTTGATATATTTTAGACCTCATGCTCATCTTTTCCAAACGGGTAATGATCCGGTAAGAATGTTACGCGAACTTGCCAGCTTGGGTGAGCTAAGCAGTGAACTGATTGATGATAAATTACCCCCCTTTGCTGATTTAGAACCTGAAGATAGTTATCTTGCATGGCAATTGACCTTAACAGGTGATATTGCCAAAGATGATGTGATTGAAATCTTTGAATGGGTAGACGATGATTGTGATTTGACTATAGAAGCTATTGTCGCAGCGGAGAGTGAAGAAATACAAGAATCAGCACATGATTATACCCAAGACGATAAACAAGTCATCTCAGCACCTATCGAGAATGAGCAAAAGTCAGATATTGCTGCTAGCCCAACAGCAAAACCTATTGTAGACGAAGCTCCAATAGAAAATGGTAATGAAAAAGTAGCTGTAGCCACATCAGCTAGCTCAATTCGAGTAGGTATAGATAAGGTTGATTCACTGATTAATCTGGTTAGTGAGTTAGTCATTACACAATCCATGCTAAGTCAAATTGGCGATAATTTTACGCCAAGTATGTTACCTAATTTAATTGATGGTTTAGCTCAATTAGAACGAAACAGTCGAGAGATGCAAGAAGGGGTTATGCAGATCCGCATGTTACCAATTAGCTTTGTATTCAATCGTTTTTCACGTTTAGTTCATGATATGTCTAACCAAAAGGGTAAAAAAGTCAAACTAGAATTAATTGGTGAGCAAACAGAATTAGATAAATCAGTTATTGAAAAAATTGGTGACCCACTGGTGCATCTAGTGCGTAATTCACTAGATCATGGCTTGGAAGTGCCAGAGCAACGTCTTGCTACAGGCAAAGTTGAAACAGGTTTATTGCAGTTAAAAGCATTTCATCAAGGTGGTAATATTATTATTGAGATCCATGATGATGGTGCAGGATTAAATGAAGATAAAATTTTAGCCAAAGCGTTAGAAAAAGGGCTGATAGACGCTACAGATGTTCTGAGCACGGAGGAAATTCACAATCTTATATTCCTACCAGGGTTTTCGACAGCAGATGTTGTGAGCGATATCTCTGGTCGAGGCGTTGGCATGGATGTGGTGAAAAAGAATATCACTAGTTTGGGTGGCTCGGTAGAAGTAGAGTCAAAACAAGGCAAAGGTACTGTTTTTTCTATTCGTTTACCACTGACTTTAGCCATTATGGATGGTCAAACAATTCGGGTCGCAGGTGAAAACTATATCCTGCCATTAATATCTATTATCGAAACGATAGAAATAAAAAAGACTGATATTAAACAAGTGTCTGGGAAAGGTGAGCTTTATGCTCTGCGAAATGAATATATTCCAATTATCCGATTATATGAGGTATTTAATTTAACACCTCATACGATAGAGCTGGAACAAGGTTTGGTCGTTATTGTGGAAGGGGATGGGAAAAAAGTAGGTCTATTTATAGATGATTTATTGGGACAACAGCAGGTTGTTATCAAAAGCTTAGAAGATAATTACCGTAAGGTTAGAGGCCTCTCAGGAGCAACAATATTAGGTGATGGAACGGTCGCCTTGATTATAGATGTTTCAGGCTTAATGGCCTTGTACCATGAACCATCATTAGCACTGCTTACACATAATGAGCAAGGGGCTTGAGGTTATTGTGATGGAAGATATGCAGCAAGTTAATGATGTCCTGGAATTAATCACTTCTGTTGATGATGGAACTGAGCAATATTTGAGCTTTACCTTGGCCGATGAAGATTATGGCGTTGATATTTTACGGGTTCAGGAAATTAAAGGCTGGGAGCGGGTAACGCATATTCCTAACTCACCCCACTATGTATGTGGTGTACTTAATTTACGCGGCACAATTGTCCCCGTTGTCGATTTACGCCGGCGTTTTGATATGCCCATTAGAGAATACACATCAAGGACAGTGGTGGTAATGCTAAAAGTGGAAGGGCTTACTGATCGTACTGTTGGGATTGTTGTCGACGGTGTATCTGATACGCATAGCGTAGCTCCCGAATCAATAAAGCCCGCTCCTGATTTAGGTGCTGATGTGAGTACAGAATTTATCAAAGGCTTAGTGTCATTGGAAAATGCGATGTTGATGATATTGAATATTGATCGATTACTAAGTGTTGAGGCCCTAGGTTAAACCTAGGTGGAATAGATAAAATGACTCGAGTTATAGCGATCATGAACCAAAAAGGTGGGGTAGGTAAAACTACAACTACCATCAATTTGGGACACGCTTTAGCAATCGAAGGCAAAACTGTGACCATATTAGATATGGACCCACAGGGACAAATTGCGACAGGTGTAGGTTTGAATAATAATGATGGCTTAGATCGGGTTTTACTCGATGGTGCCAAGATAGATGATTACATTGTTTCAGCTCGCGATAATTTAAATATTGTTTCTGCAGGTGCTCAGTTAAGTGATTTCGAACACGTATCTATAGGGGGGGCTACTCGTGGTCATAAGTTACGATTAGCAATTGAAGCGTCTTCATTGAAACAACGTGATTACGTACTAATTGATTGCCCCCCATCATCAGGATTATTAGGTATTAATGCAATGTTTGCTGCCGATGAATTAATTATTCCCGTGTCAGGTGACTACCTTTCATTACAAGGGTTATCACGCATGATGCATATTTTGAAACGAGCAGAGTCATTAGCAGGACGAGAAATAAAACTATGGTTAGTTATGACTAGAATGCAAATGAGACGACGGTTAACGCAAGAAGTGAGAAGTAAGGTGTTGAAATATTTTCCTGGCCGCGTTTTTACTACCGCTATTCGTGAAAATGTTTCACTGGCAGAGTGTCCTAGTTTTGGTAAAACAATATTTGATTATAAAGTCAAGAGTGCTGGTGGTGAAGACTACCAATCTCTTGCACATGACATATTACAAGGGAGAACCAGCTAATGGCTGAGAAAAAAACTCCAATGGGTGCCGACCCATTAGCGTGGTTGACAGAGGAGGAAGAGCAGACTAAACCTAGCTCTAAGCCTGTTTCTAAATCGACTACACGCAGACGTCGAGTAAAAAAATCGACTAAAACAGAAGCCGAATTTCTGGAAGAAACATTTGCTGTAATTGCCCCCCATGGTGACCAAATGGCGGATCGTTTCTATACCCGGTTATTTGAAGAATACCCTCAACTAACTCCTTTATTTGAAGGTATTTCAATTAAAGGCCAGCAAAAAAAATTATTAGCATCACTAGTACTTTTGGTACAAAACCTACATAAGCCTGAAGTGTTGAACGACTATTTGAAGGGCTTAGGTGCAAGGCATGAGCATTATGGTGTTATCGCCAAGCACTACCCTTTGTTTGCTGAGAATTTATTGAGTGTGTTAGAGGAGTTTTCCGGAGACATCTGGACTACCGATGTTGAGCAAGCATGGGCTAATACCATAAATACAGTGGCGTTAATTATGCAGGAAGCATATGTGGAAGAAGAGGAGGAGGAAATAGCCACTACTAAACAAGAAACAAATCACTCATTAGACATACTATTATCAGCAATAGATGGGGCGAGTACAGCTGTAATGATGTGCGATAAAGATCTCGTTATTACCTATGTTAATCCTGCTGTGATCGCACTATTAGCTAATCGTCTTAAAGAATTACGCAAGGTATTTCCGGCTCTTGATCTCAATAATCTAGTCGGAACATGTATTGACGATTTCCATAAAGACCCCTCTTTACAAAGAAGAGTTTTGGCTGATCTTGATAATTTACCTTATAACAACCAATTTCAGTTATTAGATATATATTTTGATTTAACGGCAACGGCTATTCTGAATGCTGATGGAGAGTATGTAGGGAATATGGTTGAGTGGCGGGATATAACAGATCAAAGAAGACAAGAGCTTGAGTCAGCAAATACAATCGCAGCATATGACGGTCAACTAACAGCAATTAATAAAGTAATGGGAGTAATTAGTTTTGAAATGGATGGCACTATCATTGATATCAATGATAACTTTTTGACAATGATGGGATACAGTAAAGAAGAAGTCATTGGCAAACATCACCAAATTTTTGCAGCGGATGGAGAGGCTGAAAGTGCTGAATATGCTGAATTTTGGGCAAAACTGAATCGAGGAAAATATGACTCAGGTGAGTATAAACGGGTTGGTAATAACGGCAAGGAAGTATGGTTACAAGCTTCGTATAATCCTATTTTTGATGTAAATGGAAAAGCATATAAGGTTGTGAAATACGCGACAGAGGTGACAGCAGAAAAATTAAAAAATGCCGATACATCAGGGCAATTAGACGCGATTGGCAAAGCTATGGGGATTGTTAGCTTTGATATGGATGGCATGATCATCGATATTAATGATAACTTTTTGAAAATTATAGGCTATAACAAAGAGGAAGTTATCGGCAAACATCATCGGATCTTTGCTGGTGCGGATATGGCGGCGAGTCCAGAATATGCAGCATTCTGGGCAAAACTGAATCAAGGAAAATATGACTCAGGTGAGTACACGCGTCTCAACAAGAAGGGTGAAGAAGTTCATTTACAAGCTTCGTATAATCCTATTTTTGACTTAAATGGTAAGCCGTTTAAAGTGGTTAAATATGCCGTAGACATCACAGCTAATAAAAAACTGCAACAGAGTGTACAAAAAGTAATGATAGAAACTGCTACTGTTATGAATGCGGTTTCAACGGGTGATTTGACTCAAAAATTAGAAGGAAATAATGACAGCGAACTTACACTATTACAATCATCAATCAATGACACTATAGCCAAAATTGCTACTACAATGACTGATATAAACGAGTCTGCTAGCAATGTAAGTACTGCTGCATCTGAAATCTCTGAAGGTAATATTGATTTAAGCCAGCGTACTGAAGAACAAGCGGCATCATTAGAGCAAACAGCTGCAAGTATGGAAGAGTTTACAGTAACAATACGCCAGAATGCTGATAGTGCCATTCAAGCAAAAGAGTTGGCCGAAGTAAGTAGGGAGCAAGCAGAAAAAGGGGGGGGGGTAATAAAAGAAGCCATTACTGCTATGGCTGAGATTAGTGCATCGAGTAAGAAAGTAAGCGATATTATTAGCGTGATTGATGAAATTGCTTTTCAAACGAACTTATTAGCATTGAATCTGTCTCTTATACACATCTCCGAGCCCACGAGACTAGGCATGATCT
>CAJXPP010000082.1 GCA_913058195.1 uncultured Gammaproteobacteria bacterium
GAGATCATGCCTAGTCTCGTGGGCTCGGAGATGTGTATAAGAGACAGGTTCTAAAGAGTTTAATACGTGAAGAAGACTTCATGGATGAAGATGCCTTTACGGTTGAAGAGTTATCAGCAGAAATAACATTGCCTAAGCGGGTTAAAAATTCACACATAGCCGTTGATATTGATCAACGTGAATTGTACTTAGTGGACGATGAAGGCAATATTTCTTATTACAATATTCAAAATATTGCAGAGCCACGTTTAGTACAAAAAATCAGGGCAGTACCTTCTGGCGTTAAAATTACCGCACTGGAGTTTTTAACCGGCGGAATCTCAATTCTAGTGGGGCGAAGTGATGGTCAAATTGATCAGTGGTTCCCCGTTCGTGATAAAGATAATAATTACACCCTTCATAATGTGCGAAGTTTTCATGAACAATCAGCGGCTATTGTTGCTATCTCTCCTGAGTATTCTCGTAAAGGGTTCTTGGCATTAGATGCAAGCGGACAATTAGGGCTTTATCACACCACGGCAGAACGCACCTTATTGATTGAGCCTCTAGTAGATTCAAAAAGTGATCATGTAGTTATGGCTATCTCGCCTCGAGCAAATGGCTTATTGAGTTTGACTGCAGAAGGTCAGGTTAAACTTTTACATATTGAGAATGAGCATCCTGATGTGTCATGGCATTCATTGTGGGAAAAAGTTTGGTATGAAAGCCGTGATAAACCAGAATATATTTGGCAGTCATCTTCAGCCAGTAATGATTTTGAGCCTAAGTTTAGCTTAACGCCACTTACATTTGGTACATTAAAAGCGGCTTTTTACGCCATGGCAATTGCCGTTCCATTGGCTATTTTTGGTGCAATATATGCGGCTTATTTTATGTCGCCAAGCATGCGTAAGTTTGTTAAACCCACCATTGAGATCATGGAAGCATTACCAACTGTTATTTTAGGTTTCTTAGCGGGCTTATGGCTAGCACCTATTGTTGAAGGTAATCTTCCTGGAGTGTTCAGTATCTTTATCCTGACGCCAATAATGATTGTGTTAACTGCTTGGTTATGGACTAAATTACCAACAGCATTGAGAGAACGAATTCCTGATGGTTGGGAAGCCGCTATATTAGTGCCCGTAGTGATTCTTGTAGCCACGGGATCAATGATGGCAAGTCCTTATATTGAGGCGTTATTGTTTAATAATAATATGCCTGAATGGCTAAACAATCATGGTTTTGATTTTGATCAACGTAATTCCTTAGTGGTCGGAATGGTGATGGGTTTTGCGGTTATTCCAACCATTTTCTCTATTACTGAAGATGCTATTTTTGGTGTGCCGAAACACCTAACTATTGGCTCTTTAGCCTTAGGTGCTACGCCTTGGCAGACCTTAACGCGCGTTGTTATCTTGACGGCAAGCCCAGGTATTTTCTCGGCGGTAATGATTGGTTTAGGTCGCGCTGTCGGTGAAACAATGATTGTATTGATGGCAACAGGTAATACACCGATTATGGACTTTAATATCTTTGAAGGTTTCCGTGCATTATCGGCAAATATTGCAGTTGAAATGCCAGAAGCAGAAGTCGCTAGCTCACATTACCGAGTGTTGTTTTTAGCTGCATTAGTGCTGTTTACGGCAACCTTCTTTTTTAATACCGTTGCTGAGGTTGTTCGTCAGCGATTACGTAACAAATACAGTAGTCTGTAAAGGTGACAGAAAAAATGTCTGAAAAATCATTTTCTTCTTGGGTTAAAAGTGGCGCACCATGGGTGTGGCTAAATGCGGGTGCGGTTAGCATCAGTTTAGTGATGGTGGTGGGCTTATTGGGCTTAATTGCTGTTCGAGGTTTAAGCCATTTTTGGCCAGCGGATATTATGGAAGTAAGTTATACCGAGCCTGGCAAGCAATCTGAAATGATTATGGGTGAAACTATCGAGGTTGAAGTGGTACCCGCGGCAAGATTGAAACGCGTCGGTGTTGATTTACCTGAAGGTCAAGAAAGTGCTGAACGTATTTTAATGAAAGTGGGTAATCGTGATCAGTTCGGAATGGACTTTCGCTGGTTCAACTCACCTTGGTTAGGCGAAGCAAGCTTTCCAGAAGAAATTATCTCTATTGAACGTCGTGAATGGGGCCGTTTTTATGGTCGATTAGTATCTGTAAAACAACAAGGTGACCTTGTTGCTTCTGGTGATGATGCTTATGAGGAATTGCAACAACGCATAAGGCGTAGTAACGATCTAATTGTTGAAATCAAACAGCTTGAATACACCGAGATTGGTAAAATAAATCATGGTATTGAAGGCATTCGTCTAGAACGACGCAAACTAGAGTTAGATGGTGAAGTACTTGGCTCGGTAAAGTATGTTGAATTAAACCAATCAGAAAAACAATTTGATCTAGCCTATAAAAAGCTGCAAAAACAATTAGCCGATTTATACGCACAATTAAATCGTGATCAGATGGTTGTTAAAATGTCTGATGGTCGTGATGTTGAAATGCCACTAGCAAAAGTGGTGTTGATTCACCGCCCTAATAAAATGGGTATATTTGAGAAAATTGGCTTTTATGGTCATGCAGTTTGGGAATTTGTTTCAGGAGATCCTCGAGAAGCGAACACCGAAGGCGGCGTGTTTCCAGCAATCTTCGGCACCGTTATGATGGTAATGATTATGGCTGTATTAGTGACACCATTTGGTGTGGTGGCAGCTGTTTATTTGAAAGAATATGCAACACAAGGTCCTATTATTCGTTTAATCCGAATTGCGGTTAATAACTTAGCGGGTGTGCCATCTATCGTTTACGGTGTATTTGGCCTGGGCTTCTTTGTTTATTTCCTAGGTGGAAACATTGATGAATTATTTTTCCAAGCAAGTCTACCAGCACCAACATTTGGGACGCCTGGTTTGATGTGGGCTTCAATTACATTGGCCATCTTAACTGTGCCAGTGGTAATTGTGGCAACAGAAGAAGGCTTGTCACGTATTCCTCGTGCGATTCGAGAGGGGAGCTTGGCCTTAGGAGCAACCAAGGCTGAAACCTTATGGCGAACAGTATTGCCAATGGCTGCACCCGCTATGATGACCGGTTTGATTTTAGCGGTAGCGCGAGCTGCAGGTGAGGTTGCACCACTGATGATGGTCGGAGTTGTGAAATTAGCACCTGCCTTAGCGGTAGATAATATTGCGCCTTATTTACATTTAGATCGTCAGTTTATGCACCTGGGTTTTCACATCTATGATGTTGGTTTCCAAAGCCCAAATGTTGAAGCGGCAAGACCATTAGTCTATGCCACGGCATTGTTGTTGGTAATGATTATTATTGTATTAAATATTGCAGCGATTGGAATTCGAAATCGTCTGCGTGAAAACTTCAAAGCAAGTGAGAGTTAAAATGGAAGCAGTAAAACAGCAAGCAGCTCCAACCGCTCGTGCAATTGATATTGGATCAATGCAACGCGGCACTAAATTGAATATGGCAAATGAAGATATTTGTCTGCAGGTGAAAGACTTCAATTTATTCTATGGCAAGAAACAAGCCTTACATAATATTAATATGTCGATTGCTAAAAATCGCGTAACCGCATTTATCGGCCCAAGTGGTTGTGGTAAATCAACTTTATTACGTTGTTTTAATCGAATGAATGACTTGATTGATTCGGTTAATATTAATGGTGAAATGTTACTTGATGGCAATAATCTAAATGGCCCTTCAGTTAATGTCGCTGATTTGCGTCGCCAAGTGGGCATGGTATTTCAAAAGCCAAATCCATTCCCAAAATCAATCTACGAAAACGTGGCTTACGGCTTACGCTTGCAAGGTGTGAATGATCGAGCCACATTAGATAATGTGGTTGAAAAATCACTTAAAGCCGCGGCACTGTGGGACGAAGTTAAAGATCGCTTACATGAGTCAGCAATGGGCATGTCTGGTGGCCAGCAGCAACGTCTAGTTATTGCACGTGCAATTGCGATTGAGCCGGAAGTTCTATTATTAGATGAGCCAGCATCGGCACTTGATCCTCTTTCGACACTAAAAATCGAAGAGCTGATTTATGAGTTGAAAGATAAATACACTATCGTGATTGTGACGCACAATATGCAACAAGCCGCGCGCGTATCTGATTACACTGCATTTATGTATATGGGCGAGTTGATAGAGTTTGGCGCTACTGATGAGTTATTTACCAAACCTACTAAGAAACAAACCGAAGATTATATTACGGGCCGTTACGGTTAAGGATTAGGAGCACAGTATGGGTACAAATACATCACAACATATTTCGCAGCAGTTTGAAGCGGAGTTACAAGATATTCGTTCTCGCGTTCTCGCTATGGGCGGCTTAGTAGAGCAGCAAGTAGCCGATGCATTAAATGCATTGATGACTGGCGACTCTGAATTAGCACGAAAAGTAATAATACAAGACACGCAAGTCAACAATATGGAAATTCTCATTGATGAAGAATGTGTGCAAATTATCGCATTGCGCCAGCCTACAGCAGGTGACTTACGATTAGTTACGGCCATATTTAAAACAATCACAGATTTAGAACGTATCGGTGATGAAGCCCAAAGTATTGCGCAGCGAGCGTTAAATCTAGCTGTTGCCGATAGACCAAAGAAAAACTATCGTGAATTATCAACATTAGGTAATCATGCTCGAGGCATGCTTCGAGATGCGTTGAATGCATTTGCTCGGCTTGATGTTGATGCTGCATTATCAATAGCTAAAGAAGAGAGTGCGAGAGATGATGAATATGAAGGCATTATTCGTCAATTGATGACCTATATGATGGAAGATCCTCGTAGCATCTCAAATGTTATGGACCTTATTTGGTCTGCACGTTCTATAGAACGTATTGGTGACCATGCTCATAACTTATGTGAATATGTAATTTACCTTGTTGAAGGTACGGATGTCCGTCACCTTAGTATTGAAAAAATGGAAGAAGTCTTAGATAGAGGCTAAGTCGACTTACCTTATTATTAATGCTTTTAAGACCTGAAGCTGTCTCATCATGATGAGATAGCTTCAGGTCTTTTTGTATCTAAAGCCTTAATTTATGTATTTTGTAATAAATTTTATTATTGCAGCATATGAAAATAGATCTCGAGACCAAAGAAAGGATTGGCAGTGGCGAAGTATTCAAATGTATTGCACAATACCAGCTCAACTTGAATTATAGACAGGCTATATGACACAACAATCTGACGATAATATACTTGCCGCGATTGATCTTGGCTCAAATAGCTTCCATATGATTATTTCACGTCTCCGTGATGGCCACTTTCAAGTAGTCGATCGCTTACGCGATATGGTTCAATTACGAGCCGGTTTAGATGAAGAAGGTTATTTATCAGATGAGGCGCAAGAGCGTGCAATTACTTGCTTAGCCCGATTTGGTGAACGAATTAATAGTCTACCTGTTGCTAATGTACGTATCGTTGGAACCAACACATTACGTGTCGCTAAAAATAGCCAGATATTCCTACGTAAAGCACGGCAAGCACTTAAGTACCCAATAGAAATAATCCCTGGTGAAGAAGAAGCGCGCCTTATTTATCTAGGTGTGGCTCATAGTTTAGCCTTTGATGATTCCCGTCGTTTAGTTATGGATATTGGTGGGGGCAGTACCGAATTTATTATCGGTGAAGGGTTTAAAGGTTTAAGGCGAGAAAGTCTGGAAATGGGTTGCGTAAGCTTTACGCAGCAGTTCTTTGCTAATGGTCAGATATCTTCTGCGAGAATGAAAGTTGCCCTTATAATTGCAGGAACGCGACTGCGTGCTATTCAGCGACCATATCGTAATATGGGCTGGATAGATGCAATAGGTGCCTCTGGTACGATTCGATGCGTAGCCAATATTGTTAAAGAAAATGGCTGGGCTGATGATGGTGTGATCACGCCTGCATCGTTAGATAAGCTAATTGAAAAAATCGTATCAGTTGATCATGTCGATGAGTTGGATATAGATGGCTTGAATAGTGAGCGAAAATCAGTTTTGCCAGGTGGTGTAGCCATTTTAAGAGCTTCTTTTGAGCGGTTAAAAATAGACAAGATGATTGTGTCGGACGGCGCACTGCGTGAAGGTTTGCTGTACGACTTATTAGGCCGTATTCAGCATGATGATGAGCGTGACCGGACTGTTTCTGCTTTTAGTCGGCGCTATCAAGTAGATGAAGCGCATGCCGAACGAGTACGTGTGATGGCCGTGCAGTTTTTTGAACAAGTAAGTGATGACTGGGAGTTCAATGATGAGGAAAGTCTTGACCGTTTACAGTGGGCGACGAAGCTTCATGAAGTAGGTTTGGCAATAACGCATCATTCTTTCCATAAGCATTCAGCTTATTTAGTGGCTCATTCTGATTTTCCAGGTTTTTCACGTGAAGAGCAGCATGTTTTGGCTTTGATTGTGCGAGGCCAACGGCGTAGTTTTCCTAAAAAAGAGATTAAGAACCTGCCTGACGAGGTTCAATTATCGACACAAAAGATCATTGTCTTGCTTCGTTTAGCAATGGTATTTAATCGAGGGCGTAGTGAGCGTACGGATACTATTATCAAACTTAAAGTAACTGATAAAGGCTTAGATTTACGTTTACCTGAAGGTTGGTTAGAGAAGCATCCTTTAAGCCAAGCCGATTTAGAGCAAGAAGCTGATTACCTCAAATCAATTAAATTGAAACTTAAAATTAAAGATTATTGAACCCCTTGTATATAAGTTAGTCTCATAGAAAAAGGAGACATTGATGCGAATAATACCTTTAGTGTTAGCTCTATTAAGTGTTGCTACAACTGCTACAGCAATAGAGTCTGTAACATTTCCAAGTGAAACAGGTGATACTTTAATGATCCACCAGTTGAAGAGCGGTGAGGTCTGGGGTAGTTTAATTATTACCGATCATGTTGCAGATAGCTTTGCTGATCATGAATTGATTGTATTGCAAGTTGATCAGTTCCAACCGATTAAACTAGATCAAGAAAAACGCTGTAATACACCTGCTGGTAAGTCACAAAAAGTTAGCTATACGTTTGATACGGAAGAAAGCACTGAGGAATGGTTGTTCAGTCAAATAGCTACGCCAAAGGCTGATATTTTTAAAGTAACGGGCTGGGATAAAGAGACCTATCAGCATATGAAATCGGATAGGCGCCCTGAAGTAGTTGATTTTCCGATTAAAGCGAGCTTAGCCATTGATTCTTTATGGCAGCAGTTTAAGCAAGGTGAAAAAGTGGTGTTTCGTTATACCACCAGTGCAGATGAATCTCGTCAAGCGAGTTTTACTTTAACGCCTCAGAGAGAGGAACTCCTCAAGCTGGTTAGCGAATAGCTTCCCACTTCATTACTTGAAGAGAGAAGCTATTTAGAAGCCTACCAGTTTACATTTACGCCTACATAAGCACTACGACCTATGCCTGGTAGACGGTCGCCAGTAGTCAGATCTGGATTATCAGCCATACTGATACGATTATAACCACCTAAGTGATCTTGATATTCACGATCAAACAGATTATTTACACCGGCTGATAATGTGATGCTTTCAGTAGGCTGGTAGTTGCCGGTTAAATTGAAGAGCGCGTAACCACTGGTTTTTATCTCTTCATTTTCAGTCGATATTTTATTTTGAGCTGCAACTGTTTCTGCTTCAAAACCAACACGCCATGTTGTTTGAATATAACTTAGCATTGTGCGAGCGGTAAGTGGCGCGATACGGTATAGGTTATCGCTGGTATCACGACGTTCACCACGCACATAACTAACCGTTCCATCTAATTGCCAGTCATTTGTAATGACTGCAAACCAGTTTGCATCGATACCATATAACTTAGCATCAACATTTTGGTATTGGAGCGGTGTGGTATCGCCACCCATCATGGTGCTAACACCAATTGCAGCCGTATTAGATGCTGGTATAGCAGTACCTTGGATATAGTCATTAATATGGTGGTAAAAAATACGAGGTGAAATGCCTGACCTAGCGGTATGCCAGTCTAAGCCTAACTCTGCTTGGTAGGAAGTTTCAGCATCAAGATTGACATTACCAAGATGATTATTGCCATCAGCTAAACCTGATGTAGATTGCAGTGGTAACCATAGGTAGCGTTCTTGGTAGCTTGCAGAGCGTTGTTTACGTGCTAAACCAAATTCAATATCAATATCTTGGTTAAGCGTTTTTGTTAAAACAAATGTTAGGTCAACAAGGTTATCTTCTTGGCTGCGATCCGAGTTATTAAACTGGTCACGTAAAGCCACAACAGGCGCCATGTTCATGCTAGTATTAACTACACCTGCATCCATATTTACACGGCTTAAGCGTACGCCAGACTGTAGTTTAAGATCTGTTTGGAGCTCACCTTGCCATTCTGCAAACACACTATAACGATCGCGCTCAACATCTTTAAAGTTATTAACAAAAAACATCGCACTATTTGGATTGAAAATATCTGTATTGTGATCGGCTTGATCCGCATCAAACCCTACCGTCCAGCTGTTTAAGTTATAGCTTAGATTAATGCCAGCAGCTTTGACATCTGCATCTGCATCTGTCTCTTATACACATCTCCGAGCCCACGAGACTA
>CAJXPP010000083.1 GCA_913058195.1 uncultured Gammaproteobacteria bacterium
CGAGATCATGCCTAGTCTCGTGGGCTCGGAGATGTGTATAAGAGACAGCCTTACGATTTTCTCGGTCTAGTTTCAAACAGAATTATTAACGAAGTCGAAGGCATATCTCGAGTAACTTATGATATTTCAGGTAAGCCACCTGCAACTATTGAGTGGGAATAACGCTTAACTATTGACAATCAATCAAGCCCTTGCATATCGAGGGCTTTTTTTATTGATACATAAACATATTATCAACTTGGGCAATGAGCTAGAACCAAGACATAGAGCCGCTGCATAATTCTTATGGTATAGTTTAGATAATAGGATCAACAGTTGAGTAGAGATGCCAGTAGAAATAAAAAACAGAGCACCACTAATCCTAGATAAGATTGCCTCTCTGACCACTATCAGAGATATTGATATATTTGAATTTAGCTTCATGAAGACATTAGCTAACATGCTTAATGTAAATGAAATTTCAATGTATAAATTTAATAATGCTAGCGAGCCTAGTAGGATGATTAAGTATTCTTCCGATACTGAAATAACGGCTGGTACAAAGATAACAGATGAGGTTAGAGAGCTTTATCTTGAGAATATCGACATCCCTGATGCATTAAATAGTGCTATAGAGTGGATTAAATCCACAGGTAAAGTTTACTCAACACAAACTGGTGATAAATTTCTTACTATCTACCCTATTTCAGGGCCAAATAATACAACAATAGGTTATTTATCAGTAAGTCTATTACATGAACGATCAGAATCGGAAAACTTGATCATTAAGAGCTTGCTGAATATTTCTGAAAACTTTCACTCCCTATTGGAAGAAAACCAAAAAGATAAGCTAACAGGCTTATTAAACAGGAAAACCTTTGATGAAAGCATATCTAAAATCCGAGATTTAATAAGCTTTTCACCCAGTGCTAAAGCTTATTCAGGATCGGAAAATAGAACAGATAAAGGTAGCTATCAATATTGGCTATCTCTTATTGATATAGATCACTTCAAAAAAATTAACGATTCATTTGGTCATATATATGGCGATGAGGTTCTGTTAATGCTTTCCCAAATCATGAATAAAGCATTTAGGCCTAATGATTTGTTATTTCGTTTTGGTGGCGAAGAATTCATCGTGATAGCCAAAACAAGCAATAAAGATGAAGCTACAAATATATTTCAAAGATTTAGAGAAACGATGGAACACTTCATCTTTCCACAAGTAGGCCAAGTTACAGTAAGCATGGGAGCAACTGAAATTAAAGGCCAATATATGATCTCAAGTGACATTGTTGGAAGAGCTGATAAAGCTCTATATCACGCTAAATCTAATGGCCGAAACAAACTTTACTTTTATGAAGATTTAGTTTCTAAAGGTCTTATTGAAGATGAAATTGAACATGAAGGAGATATTGAACTTTTTTAGCTCTTCATAAAAAACTGACACCGTAAGCCATACAAGCAAGGTATAAAAATTAAGCATCATTAGCTTGATAAAATAAAGTTCAAGATTAGCTAGTTCGATACTGAAACTAAATTTCTACCCGATTCTTTAGCCTCATACAGTGCTGCGTCGGCACGAATGGTGAAACCCTTAGATGCCTCTCCTGCACTATACTGAGCCACACCAAAACTACATGTAAACCCTGTTATACCCAACTTAACATCTAGTTTACCGACTAAAACCCGTAGTTTTTCAGCTAAATCTGCGGCATCTGTCAACACCGTGTTTGGTAAGATAATCATTAATTCATCTCCACCCCAACGTGCAGCAACATCAATTTCACGAATATTCTGTAAAATGACATTTGCCAATGCAGTCAGCACACTATCCCCCGTAGCATGACCAAATTGATCATTAATCTGTTTAAAATGGTCAATATCGATGATAATAAGAGACAATGGCTCATAAAAGCGTTTTGTCCTTGCTACTTCTGCCTCAATTCTTTGTTCAAAAAAATATCTATTTGCCAATGAAGTGACAGGATCAATAGTAGCTAGTCTTTCTACTTCATGTATTTTTTGAGTAAGCTGTATATTAAGAGTATTTAACTCATTCGTTCTTATATCTATCAGTTTTTGTAATGACAGTGACTCCTGCTTGCTTTGCTCTAGCAGTATTTTTTCTGCATTAATATCACGATGAGCCCCTATCATTCGAGCCACCTTTCCATCATTAGTCCACTTTACAATCCGTCCTCGATCTTCTATCCAAATATAATCACCAGAATTTGTAAAACATCGATATTCACACTTATATACCGGCGACTTACCTGATATATAGTCTTCAAAATGAGTCATTACACGATCATAATCATCTTTATGGACTACACTTTCCCATGTAAACACATTATTTTCTAATGAGTCAATTTCGTAGCCGAGCATTGTATACCAGCCAGGGCTACGATAAACATAGCCTGTAAGTGCATTCCAGTCCCAAATACCATCGCTGATAATTTCTAAGGTTGTGGCTAAACTCTGTTCACTTATATCAGGAAGTACCGGCTCACTCATAATAAAAGTCCTCTTTAGCTATCGACTGCTTATGTATATCAAACTAGGTAATTAAAAATGATTTTCGCTTATAATAGCATTTATACACCTCAACAAGATTAAGGATTTAGGCATGGCTAGCTCGAACTTCAACTGGCAAAGTTTTTTTATCAGACTACTTTTCGCATTACTTCTGGTCTTTCTTAGCTATAACCCAAGCGGTTATAGTTTTTACCATTGGGTAAAAGATAGTCTATTAGGTGATACCTTCGCCATTACTCCTCCGCTTGCTATGTCAGCAGTTATTTTGGCTATAGGCTGGACTGTGTATATACGAGCAACATTACGATCTCTTGGCACACTAGGTTTAACGCTAGCATTCGCTTTCTTTGCCATTATCATTTGGTGGTTAGTTGATCTTGGCCTACTTGGCGTAGACAGTGTTCCAGTCATGACTCACATTATTCTATTTCTACTAGCTGCAATCCTTGCTACAGGTATGTCTTGGTCTCATATTCGTCGCCGTATGTCTGGTCAAGCAGATGTGGATGACATCGAAGAATAATACACTTTATACATAGCGTACTATCATTTTGTAATACGAAAATTTACGATCATCATGGTGAGAATGGTAAGTGATAAAGCCTGAATCAAGTTTACTAATATTTTGAAGCAAACATTACATAATAGTGAACTATTTTCTCGACTGACCTGTGATGAATCACTGTTATCTCATGTTGATAAAGCAATGTATAAAAACAAGCCATTAGTGCAAAATTAAAAATATTGGCTTTTTATAACTATAAAAAAGGGCAGTTTACACTGCCCTTTTTAGATGGCTGATTCTAGCTTAATTAGACGTCATAGTTGGTAGCTGAGATATCGCCACCTCGACCCGTCCAATTGGTATGGAAAAATTCACCACGAGGTTTATCTACACGCTCATATGTATGCGCACCGAAATAATCACGTTGTGCTTGCAGTAAGTTTGCAGGCAATCGTTCACTTCGGTAGCCATCATAGAATGAGAGTGCACTACTAAACGTTGGAGCAGGTACTCCCAAAGAAATTGCCAAGCCAACGGCTTTACGCCAGCCTGGTAATGCTTCAGTGATAGCATCAATAAAGAACTGGTCTAATAATAAGTTTTCGAGTTCAGGTTGAGCAGTAAATGCATCACGAATATTAGCTAAGAATTGACTGCGAATAATACAGCCACCACGCCACATTAATGCAATTCCACCGTAGTTTAATTCCCAACCATAGGTAATCGCAGCTTCACGCATCAACATATAGCCTTGGGCATATGAGATGATCTTTGAAGCATATAATGCATCACGAATCGCATCGACCATTTCTTTTTTATCACCGTTAAATTCAGCGGCTAATTTAGGTAATACCTTTGATGCAATAACACGTTCATGTTTTCGAGCAGAGAGACAACGAGCAAACACTGCTTCGCCAATCAATGTTAATGGGATACCTAAATCTAAGGCATTCATTCCAGTCCATTTACCTGTGCCTTTTTGACCAGCAGTATCAAGAATATCATCGATTAATAAGCTGCCATCATCATTCTTAACAGCCAAGATATCACGGGTAATTTCGATTAAGTATGAATCTAGTACACCTTCATTCCATTCAGCAAATACAGCCTGAATTTCATTACCCGACATACCCAAGCCTTCACGCATTAATTGGTAGGCTTCACAGATTAATTGCATATCGCCATATTCGATACCATTGTGAACCATCTTCACATAGTGACCAGCACCATCATTCCCCACCCAATCACAACACGATTCACCATCAACTTTCGCTGCAATAGATTGGAAAATCGGCTTAACAGCAGGCCATGCAGCTTGATTACCACCGGGCATAATAGAAGGTCCAAACCGTGCACCTTCTTCACCACCAGACACGCCAGCTCCTACAAATAAGATACCTTTTCTATGTAACTCATGAGTACGGCGATCGCTATCATTATAGAGCGAGTTACCACCATCAATAATGATGTCACCTTTATCTAAATACGGCACGAGTTGCTCAATAAACTTATCAACGACAGGGCCGGCTTTAACCATCAGCATAACTCGGCGTGGTATTTTAAGACTTTCAACAAATCCTTTTATGTCGTGACAGCCTATAATATTGGTACCCTTCGCCGGGCCATCCATGAATTCATCTACTTTGCTGGTTGTGCGGTTATATACCGCCACAATAAAACCATTATCATTCATATTTAGTACTAGATTTTGCCCCATCACGGCCAAACCCACTAAGCCTATATCTGCCTGCACTGAACTCATTGCCCTTCCCTTTATTTATATATATTTAATTCAACAATATCTGCTTAAAATGCAAACCTTATTATTACTACAACAATCATATCCATTATTAATAAAGCTACTCGATTTAAAATTTCAACGACACACTCTTATAAACTCGCCTGATGCTTCACGAGTTGACCCCACAATAATGCGGCATTTACCCGTCTCGGAGTCTTGCTCTATAGCACCCGATACTTCAATAGTTTCACCGGCTCTAGCTTGTCCAACATAAGTGTGCGTGTATGAAACAACTTCACTTGTCTGCTCATCATCGACGATATACACAGCTGGGAAATCAAAAGCACGGTGGTCATCCACCACTTTTGCAATAAAAGTTCGCTTCCCTTGTTTTTGGTATTGCTGCTCATCCAATTCGATCTCATCTGGTAAACACACCATACCAATATCAAATTTAGTACCTTGAATAGACGCTTTATTCCATTTGCGATATTCATGCCATGAAAACTCTTCATAACTTAATTCGCCAGCTCGTCGCTGAAAGTTCTCAGCCATTAAGCTGTCATCCAAAGCATCTAAGACCCCATCAGATACTGCCAGCTCTACAGCTCGACGGGTATTATGAAAATTATCACGTCCATAAACAACCAAATCAATGTCAGATGTTTCTCGCTGTTGATTAATAAGCATCGATCCTGTAATCCCTAAACAGCCGCAATCAACACCATATTGCACCAAAATGGCCTGTAAGCTGTGTAGTTTCCGCTCAAGATCATCATTTTCTTCGCCTTGTGAAATAGAGGGTAAATGATCTTCAGGTCGATGATGATGAACAATATCAGTCACTATGACAGCATGAAATGAGGCATCAAACTGAGATGATTGATATAAATAATGTGGGTGAGATTGTTGTAATAACTGATTAGCTTGTTCAGTATCAATCTTTTTCCAGCCCTGGTCAGTTTTTATATAGCGTAAAAAGCAGCCCACTTTTTCATCATGTTGTTGGTAACTGACAACCGCAAAAATCAAGCCTTCAGCTGTTTGAATAAAATCTTTGGGTAGATATGGGAAATCTGCATTTCTCATTATTTAGGAGGCATCTCTTTTCAAGGCCAATCTGCTATTAGGCAATGCGCCGCATCCACATCCACAAGCCAGTTAATGAAATAAATATCAATAAGCCGCCGAGAATATCAACAAACCAAACACCGATATTGCCCAAAATTCGTCCATTATGTAAGTCCAGTATGAAGCGTTCAATACTGATACCTTTCCCGTGAAAATATTCAGCTAAGTCTAACTCAACATTACCAGGCATAGATTGAGGTTCACTCCAACCAATTCCTTGCAGTGAAATTGCTTCCCATTTATCTAGCATAAAATCACTTCGCCACATGCCATTGCGAGTTTGCAAGACAGGCTCGCCATGGAATAAACCGATGTTTCGAATTAAAGGAGGAATACCTGCACTTTCTGACATTTTTTCAATGAATTCGCCTTCATGGCTAAATAGAATGAGTTCATTTTGTGTGGCAAGTACCATCAAATCATCAATAACCACACCACCTAGGATAGGGCTTTGAGAATTAACCACTGGAGTCGAATCGATAAACACTTGAGAGCCAAATTGAGAAATGGCGCGCTGCTCTAGTAAATAAACTACATCCGCTTCAACATGAGCCACGCCATAATGCTCTAATAACCAGTCCCACGTTAAATAGCGCTTATCTAACTCAAAATCTGACGTGTGATTGAGAAAAATACCCGTGATTGCAAACATCAAAACGAATGCGGCAATAATTGCGCCGACAGTTCGGTGTAGAGTTCGTATTTTACGGTTCATCAATCTTTTTACTCTATAACAGTAGTCTCAGCCAGATATAATGCCAGTGTTACTACTGCAGTCATAGCCCTGACTGACATAGTTGCACCTGAGATACCGTCAACCTGACGGTTCAGCCGGTTATCATCTATCTCAGCTTGTTCAAACTGTCGTGTAAATGCGGGATATCGAATTTCATCACCACAACTTTCTCAGAAAGCCAACACCTTAACGTATTCTACTTTTCCATTAGCGATAGTCACACCAAAAGTAATGGGTTTTTCTTTGCCTATTTCTTCTAATATCCAACTACATTTGACTAGAATCTTGCCAATAACGAATTCTCAAACCAGCGTAATTGCGCCCTAAAATATCCGTAATATTTTTGTGGATATCACCCTTATTCCAAATCACTTTGCTCTTAGGGATTTCGTTATTAAACGCTTCATTTAGAAAGTCTTGATCGGTTTGGTACACACCCCGAGCAGAAACAGAAAAGGCGATCATGAATAAAATAATACCGAGTAACTTAGTACCCAGGTTTATTGTATGTATTTTATTTGTTTAACCGCGTTGCGGTTGTTTCTTTTTCTTCTTAGCTGCCAACTTGGCTTCTTTTGCAGCTCGAATTTCGACCATTTCAATTAATTCTCTCTCCATCATCTCAGGCGTTTCTAAGGTAATGCGGCCAATTGTGATGTCACGGAATTCTGTTAATACAATTTTAGCTGCCCGATCTAAATCAACTATTCCACCAGCACGTAAACAGCCTCGTTTAGCACCAATCGCCTCCAATAACCTAATTTCATCTTCAGGCAATACATCTAAGTTATAGCGTTGCTTTAATAACTCTGGATAGGCTTGTCTGAAATAACCAACGGCATACATGGCAATATCATCATTACTGACAGCCGTTTCTTTAATAGCGCCGGTAATTGCTAAGCGATAGCCGCCATGTTGATTTTCTAATTTCGGCCACAACACACCCGGGGTATCTAATAACAAAATACCCTCATCTAATTTGATACGTTGTTGGTTTTTAGTAACAGCAGGTTCATTGCCAGTTTTAGCGATCATTCGGCCAGCAAGATTGTTGATTAAGGTCGATTTACCGACATTAGGTATACCCATAATCATCGCTTCAACACGACGCACACCACTCAACTTTCCGGGCACCATCTTATGGCATAAGCTTAAAAGCTCACGCATTTTTTCAGGCTCTTCAGTGGTCAAAGCAATGGTTTTAACGCCCTTATCTTGCTCTAAATAGTCTTGCCATTGTTTCGTCATTTCAGGATCGGCAAGATCACTCTTACTTAATACTTTAATGCAGGGTTTATCACCACGAATATCCCCAATCATAGGGTTTTCACTGCTAAACGGAATACGAGCATCCAGCACTTCAATAATAAGATCCACTTGAGGCACGATGTTGCGCATCTCTTTACTGGCCTTATGCATATGACCAGGGTACCAATTAATAGCAGCCATTATTTAACCAACTCTATATGTGTTTTTTCAATAAGGATTAGACGTTTTTTATAAAGCTTACCGAGTGCTTTTTTAAAACTAGATTTACTCACACCAAACTGTTTAGAAATAACATCTGCAGGGCTTTTTTCGGTCATGGTCGTGCGACCACCTTCTGCTTTAATGAAAGATAGAATCTTTTCAGATAGATTATCCAAAGCCTCACGAGTCACCAACTGTAAACACAGGTCGAGCTTCTTATCTTCACGAATATGCTTGATATAACCCTTCATTGTTTGACCAATGCGAATAGGTTTAAACACATCACTATTGAAGATCAAGCCAATTGTCGCGCCATCAACCACGGCTTTATAACCTAAATCTGTACGACCACAAATCAACAATTCAACCTCTTGCTGCTCTTTATAATACGGAGACGTTTCTGCTAGAAATTTATCTAACTTACTACTCGCAGCAATAC
>CAJXPP010000084.1 GCA_913058195.1 uncultured Gammaproteobacteria bacterium
ATCGTCGGCAGCGTCAGATGTGTATAAGAGACAGGACATGAAGTTACTGAAGTGGCAGATTATACTGGTTTTCCTGAAATGATGGATGGCCGCATCAAAACATTGCACCCTAAAATTCACGGTGGTTTATTAGGCCGTCGCGGTACTGATGAAGCAATTATGGCTGAACATAATATTGACCCTATCGATTTAGTAGTGGTGAATCTTTATCCCTTTGAAGCAACTATTGCTCGTGATGATTGCACACTTGCAATGGCGGTTGAAAATATCGATATCGGTGGGCCAACGATGTTACGTGCAGCTGCAAAAAACCATGCCTCAGTAACAGTATTGATTGATCCTACTGATTACAGCCGTGTGATCGAACAGCTGGAAGCGAATGGCGGCGTTGATGATGCAACACGTTTTGATCTTGCCATTAAGACATTTGAACATACAGCCCATTATGATGGCGCTATTGCTAACTATTTCGGCACATTGACTGAAGGTGAAGACAAGGTAAACTTCCCTCGCACCTTTAATAGTCAATTCCATAAAACACAAGAAATGCGTTACGGCGAAAATCCTCATCAAAAAGCAGCCTTCTACACTGAAGCACAACTTGAATCGGGCACAATCAGTGCTGCAGTTCAGATTCAAGGTAAAGAGTTGTCATACAATAATATCGCCGATACTGATGCCGCTTTAGAATGTGTAAAAGCCTTCCCTGAATCTCCAGCCTGTGTGATTGTGAAGCATGCTAACCCTTGTGGTGTTGCAACAGCTGATGATTTATTAACAGCCTATGATTTAGCCTATCAAACTGACACAACCTCTGCATTTGGTGGCATTATCGCCTTTAATAGAGAATTGGATGCAAAAACGGCCCAAGCAATCGTTGATCGCCAATTTGTTGAGGTCATTATTGCTCCCGCTATTAGTGATGAAGCAAAACTCGTGGTTAGCAGCAAGAAAAACGTTCGTCTGCTTTGCTGCGGTGCTTTCCCTGAACAGCCTGCTGTCGGTCTAGACTATAAGCGTGTAACGGGCGGCTTATTAGTGCAGGATCGTGATAGTGCTTTAGTCACTCAGGATGAATTAAAAGTTGTTACTAAAAAAGCGCCTACACAAGAACAAATGTTAGATTTGCTATTTGCGTGGCGTGTCGCTAAATTTGTTAAATCAAATGCTATTGTTTATGTCAACAAACAACAAACAGTAGGCATTGGCGCCGGTCAAATGAGTCGCGTGGTCAGTAGTCGAATTGCTGGTATTAAAGCTGAAGATGCTGGTTTAACCGTACCGGGTGCCGTTATGGCGTCAGATGCCTTCTTCCCATTCCGCGATGGTTTGGATGCAGCAGCTGAAGCAGGCATTAGTGCAGTAATACAACCAGGAGGCTCAATGCGTGATGATGAAGTTATTGCAGCTGCTGACGAACATGGGATTGCAATGGTATTTACTGGCATGCGTCATTTCCGCCATTAATATTTCAACTATTTTAAAAAGATCTCCGAATGGATGAGTCACCAGTCCTAACGCTTTTTCAAACCCATAACCGCACACGGATTGAGCGGTTTATTGAAATAGCACCCTCTAAAAAACAAGTCTTTTTCCAATTATTACCGCTGTTATTGCATACTAATGATCCGGCGATGCCTGGCTTTATTGTAAATGCCCCACAAGGAATAGCAGATTACCAGCCAAGTTCACGTGCATTAAGTGTTGCTAAGATCTTTCAGCGATCATTCACCTATAAACAGCATTCATACCTTGATTTTCCATTACAAGGTCTTTACTTAATAAATGACTACGGGTCTATTTATTATCCTGCCGACCCTGAGTTTGACTTATTGGTGGTCCATTCTAATAAAGTACCTGAACAACAAATCCAGCTTCTCGAACAAAAACTAAAAAGCATTGTTGAGTGGGCGAAAACGTTTGATATTAAGCTCTCTTATCATTTAATAAATGAAGACTCAACAATAAGTAAGCCTTTGCCCAGCGATTATTTAGACCGCCTTTATTGCAATGGGCTAATTTTAGCTGGTAGCGTCCCCCTATGGTGGCTTATCCCTCCGGAACAAGATAACCCAGAAGAATATCGGCAAGCAGCACAGAAGGTATTATCTTCTCGGCCGGTTTCGGTCAATGTCATAGACTTTGGTCCAGTAAATACTCGCTCTGCTGACACTCTTTTCCAAGAGGGTTACCGACACAGTATCAATGCAATGAAAAATGGCCTACCGGCATTTTTAGATCTACTTTATCAACGAACCATCATTGACCAATACCCCAATGTTCCTAAGCTCTCATCTAGCTATAAGCAACAGGTTTATGGGCTAGAAGAAGATACCTTCCGATGTGATCCAAATGTTTTAAAGAGCCTTTATTTAGCTGGGCAACTGCCTGAGTCATTACTTGGCCTGGTAAGAAGTTCACTGTATTTACTGAGTGATGAAAAGCTTACTTTTGATATAAAAAGCCCGCCTCACCCATGGCGTCGACAAGCGCTGGCTTCATTACCTACTTCATGGCAGTGGTCTCACTATAATATTAAAGCGCTCGATCATCGCTATAAGGCAAATTTTAGAGAGCGACTTAAAGAATTTAATCAATCTGGTCTACTGGCAAGTAAATTTAATAATTTATTAATTTCGTTTGCTAAGCAACATCAACTTGATGTGAAAAATCAACAGCAGACACTGACGTCACTTTACCGTGAACTTTTCGATAGCTCACCCGATATCATTTCAGCGCTTCCTAAGAATCTACTACCAGAAGAAGGAGAAGAGTTTCTTTTTCTTGAGCGAGCAGGTTCAAAGTTGAAATGGAATATTTATGAGCAAGATAATACTAGCTCACGAGAAATTTCTCCCTTATACAGTCATCATTCATTAATTAGAGCGCTTGCATGGGCTGTTTGTAATAAATTATTAACCAAAACTAGCCGTATTCGAGTCACAGATAAATCTCGTGAAGTATCTACATCACAGTGTTTATCTATCATTGAATACTTATTAAAGTCTTCTATCGCTCAGGCCCATACTGTAAATGTAGAGCAGCAAGAGACTTTAGTTTCATGGCATTTATTTGCCAATACCGAAACGACGCCTAAAGAAGCATTTAAACGGCAAGATCTTAATTTAGCACTGAGACAACAAGATGCTTTTAATTATGGCTTCCAGCGTACCAGCATAATTAAAACTTTAGAATGTTTAGCATTAAGCACACATGGCCAGTGTCACTATTTTGAGTATGATGGCGCAAGTGCTATTGCTGAAATGCTAAGCACCTTAGTCAGGTGGAAGCCAGCAGATATTACCGCTAAAAATATCGATAGCTGGTGTCATACACCTAATCTTGGCACCAAGATTTCTCAACGCTTAACACGCGTCTGTAAACAGTTATTAAACCATTACCGTAATTACCCTAGCAACGGAAATTATATTGTAGAGTTATCTGAACGTCTCTATAAGATACAGTGGCATGAAGATGGTTCTGACTATATCAGAGCAAGCAAACAACAGAATATTGATTTTTTATTAGCTGAAAACAGGACGCACTTTTCGGCAACAACTGTTGACCCACTCTTTGATAATGAAGGTCTTTACACTCTACTGCTTAAACAACAGTCTGAAAAGTCTATAAGCCTATTTTTATACAAAGATACCAAACAAATTACTGTTTATATTACTGATGAGGTCGGCAGTGTTTATCGCTATTCTTTTTCTAAGATGAAACAACAAACGATTGTGAGTCACCTTCGCCAGTTTTTTACTAAAAGTCTGCTTGAAGAATCAGAGATTCAACTGTCTTTTTCCCAATTAGAGTATAAAAATGGATTATGGTCAGCATCTGAGTTTTCAGACATTTCACCAGAAAATAAAACAGCATACTTACCGATAAAAATAGAACTTGATGATCCCACCGCACCTTTAACATGTGTAATACATTGCGGCTCAACCGTAGTAAAAGGCTCAATAAATAATCCGGCCTTATTTAAAAAGGTGCAAGACTTAGTGCTAAAACTAAGAAGTGGCAATAATAAATACCCGCTTTATATCAATGAGTTATCCTTTACAAAACAACAAGACATTAAATCTAGACAATATGTCACACAAAAACAACAGCTAGAAACCTTATTAAATAATGACTAATCCTTTCGCTTTCAGCATAGCTCTTTTATTATGTGGAATTAAATAACACTATCTAGAGAACACTCATGATCAAAGTTGGTATTGTTGGCGGAACAGGTTACACCGGGGTCGAATTGTTGAGGCTTTTGGCACATCACCCTGAAGTCAGCTTACAAGTAATCACATCGCGTAGCGAAGCAGGAATGGCTGTTAGTGAGTTATTTCCTAATCTTCGTGGCCATGTTGATCTGGTCTTTTCTGAACCCAATGTCGAACAATTAGCAGCGTGTGACCTTGTATTCTTTGCGACACCGCATACTGTCGCCATGGCTTTAGTACCTGACTTAATTGCCCGAGGAACACGCGTTATAGATCTGTCTGCTGATTTTCGTCTAAAAGATGCAGTCGAATGGGAGCAATGGTACAGCACGCCTCATACTTGTCCAGAATTGCTCAAACAAGCAGTGTACGGCCTTCCTGAACTAAATCGTGAACAGATTAAAAGTGCACAATTAGTCGCGGCACCCGGCTGTTATCCAACGGCTACCCAACTTGGGTTTTTGCCTTTATTGGAGAGTGGAGCCATCGATCCAAGCCTTCTTATTGCTGATGCTAAATCAGGTGTGAGTGGCGCTGGTCGTAAAGCTTCTGTGGGTGCTCTATTAGCTGAATCATCTGAAAATATGAAAGCATATGCAGTTGCAGGTCATCGACACCTACCTGAGATAAAGCAAGGTTTGAATATTGTTAGCAAGCAGCCCGTGAACCTAACTTTCGTCCCACATTTGACCCCAATGATCAGAGGCATTCATGCCACCCTATACGGGCAGCTTACTGCTGATATTGACTTACAGTCTCTATTTGAACAACGTTATGCTAATGAACCCTTTGTTGATGTGCTTCCGGCAGGTTCCCACCCTGAAACACGCAGCGTGCGCGGTGCTAATGTATGCAGAATAGCAGTCCATCAGCCGCAAGGAGGCAATACTGTTGTTGTGTTGTCAGTTATTGATAACTTGGTAAAAGGTGCTTCAGGTCAAGCCATTCAAAATATGAATATAATGTTTGGTTTTGAAGAGACTCTCGCTATCAATACAATTGCCACATTGCCTTAATTAGCTCATGCCATATTCAAAAAAACATATTATCGAACAACCAAGACCCTATCTTAGGCTGATCATTTTTTCTTTAGTGGTAGCAATTATAGTTGCAGTTCAGTGGTATCTTCACCACGAAAAAGCGCTACAACTCCAGCAAAATATTACTAGCCTACAACAACAGCTCGAGCAGCTTACTGATAAATATAGCCTCCTTATTAAAGATTCTCCTCAGAATAAGTCTGATCTTGCTATAGAAAAAGCAACCAATCAACAGCTTCAGTTAAGACTTGATGAATTACATGAACAAGTGCATGAACAGACTAAAGATATTATGTTTTATCAGTCTATCACTCAGGGCAATAATTCAAGTAAACTTCAATTTCGTGAGCTAAATTTACGTATAGATGAAAATGAACCTGATACGATTCGCTATCGCTTAGTGATCACTCAAGGTAAAAAAATTACCAGCCCCATTACAGGTACTATCAATATGATAGTTAATACTGAAACAAACGGTACTAAATTCCAGCATGCATTAGACGTACATAAATTAAATTTACGCCATGTCCAAGTCATTGAAGGTCAGATTAAATTAGAAAATGATGTCCAGCCTAAAACAATATCTATCGACTTAATACAGAAGAATAAAATAACGCTCTCTAAGACTTTTAATTGGAAACTAGCCAATTAAACAATAAATTAACAATAGGTGCCTGCCTCATGTTCAGCAAAAATAAGCGTAAAAAAAACTCCACTCGCCTAGACACTTTAATTGGCCAAAATACCCATATTACCGGTGATCTTAACTTTAACGGCGGTCTGAAAATTGACGGTAGCATCACTGGTAATATTTTTGCAGCCAGTGACTCAGAGTCAGTTCTCACATTGAGTCATGAAGGTCATATTGAAGGCGATCTTAAAGTGCCCAACCTCCTCATCAACGGCACTATTACTGGTAACGTCTATGCCTCTCAGCATGTTGAGCTCGCCTCTAAAGCAAAAGTCACAGGCAACGTTTATTACCTTATGCTTGAAATGGCTATGGGCGCTGAAGTTAATGGCCAATTAATTCGCATGACGGAAGAAAATAGTGACATTCTTGATTTAGAGCATGAAACTGTTGCAGGCACGGATGAAGCGAGCCTTAGATTACCACCAGAATAAAATAGGCCTTCTTTTTATCACTAATACTTGACTAAATTACTCAGTCTTGGATAATGTTGGGTTAACATTCAATTTTGGAGTTCACTATGAGTGAAATACCTAGTCCAGTTAATTTTACCGATGCGGCAGCGACAAAAGTTAGCACGCTAATCGAAGAAGAAGGCAACGACCAACTTAAATTACGCGTATTCATCACTGGTGGTGGTTGCTCTGGCTTTCAATATGGTTTTACCTTTGAAGAAGAAATTAATGAAGGTGACACTCAAGTTGAAAAAGCGGGTGTAATGTTATTAATTGACCCTGCTAGCTACCAATACCTTGTAGGCGCTGAAATTGATTACACCGACGGTATTGAAGGCGCACAGTTTGTAATTCGTAACCCTAATGCAACCACTACTTGTGGTTGTGGTTCTTCTTTTTCAATTTAATCATTGAAGCAATTAATTAGTGCGAGTTGTCTAAGCTAGCTCCCTAATAGTAAAATGACTTTATAAATGCCGACTACTTGTCGGCATTTTAGATCTAAGCGCCTGTTCCTGAAAATAGCCACTCCTCTCTATGTGCTATAGTAAAAGCTACCTTTCGATGGCTAGCGCGCATAGATAAAATATGGTTGATGAATCACAGTCTTCTACAATAGCTTTTATGCAAAAAATTTTTGCCTACCTAGGCAGCAGTAAAAGCACGGATAACTTACTTAAATCTATTCACCAAAGTCTGAAAACCGTTATTTATGCCGATAATTTTTATGTGGTAGTAATGAGTGGGGCAGAGCGATTTGCTACTTTTCCTTATTATCGTGATGTTATCGACGATATTTCAGTGGATGAACTCAATTTAGTACCGCTAGAAAAGTTAGCCAAAACCCTGACGCTTTATGCGATAAAAAAGAAAGAAGTAGTCTGCTTAACACGAAGTGAAATAGAGACACTTGAGCTTGCAGGAGAGGTTGAAGTGATCGGAACTATGCCAGAACAATGGTTATGCTTTCCGCTGCATCATCAAGGGGCTTATTTAGGGAATTTTGTTGTTCAATCATATAGAACAAAAGATGAGTACAGCCAGCATGACGTTGACGTTTTGGTATTAATCAGCCAAGTAATTGCGGCGGCACTTTCTTTGTTTAAACGTAACTCTCAGCTTAGCGATGCCTTAAATGAACTTCAATTGCATAAGGATCAGTTAACAGAAAAAGTACACGAGCGTACCGCTAAGCTCGAAGATGCCTTGACTAAACTGCAAGATGAAGTTGCTAAAGGTAAGCTACTGGAGGATAAATTAAAGTTCTTTGCTTTTCATGATAGCTTGACCAACCTATATAACCGTAAATACCTATTAGACCAATTGACCCTACTCAAATCGAGAAGCCAGAGGCAAGTAACTCATATTGCTATTGCCTTTTTAGATCTCGATGGTTTTAAAACAATTAATGATCGACACGGACACGCATGTGGAGATCATGTATTGAAAGTAACCGCACAACGCTTACACAGCTGCTTTCGCCAACATGACATTATTGCACGGTTTGGTGGTGATGAGTTCGTGGTTTTATTTAATGATAAAGTCCTAGCACACGATTTATCAGGTATATTAACGCGGGTAATTAGCTTAATTTCTAGTGAAATAAACTATCAAGATAAAACCATCTCTGTTGGTGTTAGCATTGGTGTTGCACAATCAGAACAACTGAATATTGATACCCAAGCACTACTTGAAAGCGCAGACAAATCTTTATATCGAGCAAAAACCCAAGGAAAGGGCTGTTATATATATAATTAGCTCCGACTTGCAATTAGTCTCTGGTTTTAAATCAAAGTTAACCGATAAACAGTTGTTAAAAACTCCTTAATTTCCTTGTTTATTGTTGTAAATAGCAATGTCTAGCTAATAGATACAATTTGTTGCAAGTTAACTTATCCTGTTCAAATAAAACGCGTTATCATAGCGGCCATCAAATGGAGATATAATGATGACCCTTATTCGAAATTCTCGCTGGTTTTCACAGCGCCCTTATCTCTGTCTCTTATACACATCTGACGCTGCCGACGATCTACTCTGTGT
>CAJXPP010000085.1 GCA_913058195.1 uncultured Gammaproteobacteria bacterium
ACAGAGTAGATCGTCGGCAGCGTCAGATGTGTATAAGAGACAGGGTATAAAAGCACCTGATTTCTTAAAAGATATTGCCGGCCTTGAAACTAATTGGATGAATCAATTAGTAGTAAAGCAAACATTACAGACTACCTTAGATGATGATATCTATTCTATTGGTGATTGCTGTGCATGCAAGTGGGTTGGCCAAGATCAAAATGTACCTCCTCGCGCACAAGCTGCACATCAAATGGCCTCTTTAGTCTACAAATCCATTTCTAACCGCATGAAAGATAAAGAAGTTCCTGAATATCACTACCATGATTATGGCTCATTAGTTTCATTAGGTCGCTATAGTACTGTTGGCAATATGATGGGCAGTCTGAGTAAAGGCAGTCTTATGATTGAGGGTTTCATGGCAAGAATCATGTATTTATCACTGTATAAAATGCACCAAGTTGCTCTATTTGGCTTTTTCCGCGTTGGCATGTTATCGCTATCACATTTATTTCGTCGTAGTGTTCACCCAAAAATCAAACTCCACTAAAATTACTTATTATTTCTATAAACAATTGAACAAAAAAAAGGCCTTTAAGAAGGCCTTTTTTATTATCTAATTTTCTTAACTAACGCTACTTCAGGGACATCCGATCAGAGATCCCTGTACCTTCAATTCGATGCTTAATCGCTGCAGCGATATGAATTAGAATTAGTGTAATAAATGCAAATGCTAAACACTCATGCACTTGACTGAAAACCTCTCTCATCGCAGTATCCGCTTCTGCAAGCCGCGGTAATTCTACTCCCCAAAACTTTGTGTGATATTTACTATACATTGATTGCAAGTAACCACTTAATGGCATTGACAACATCACCAAATAAAGTAGACCATGAATAGCGCCTGCAGCCTTCTGTTGCCACTTTGACACAGAAGCGGGCAGTACAGGTGCTTTATGCGTTATGCGCCAGACAATACGAATTAGAATCAGCATTGCTGCGGTAATACCCAGTGATTTATGAAGCAAAAAATAAAAAGCACGAACACTTTCTTCTCCAACTGGTAACTCTGACTGTTTTGGCAATTCCACCATGAACAAGCCTAGTCCGATCATTGTTAAAATTATAAGTGCAATAAGCCAATGTAAAATAATCTGAATTCGATCGTATTTCATAACGTCACTCACTCTTTTTCTCCCATAGTTTTTGTTGTATTTACTGCTCATAAAAAAGGCCATAATATCAACTATATTATGACCTTCATTAATCAGGATAAATCCCGTGAAATATTAAATATCTAAATGAGTCGCTTGCAATGCATGCGTTTCAATAAACTCACGGCGAGGCTCAACATTGTCTCCCATTAAGGTATTAAATGTTTCATCAGCAGTAATTGCATCTTCGATTTTAACTTGTAATAAGCGACGTTTCGAAGCATCCATCGTTGTTTCCCACAGTTGGTCTGGATTCATTTCTCCCAGTCCTTTATACCGCTGTACATTTTGGCCGCGACGCGCTTCTGTCATCAACCATTTTACGGCTTGTGAAAAGTTATCTACTGCTTCACTTCTTTCACCACGTTGAATTCGTGCATCATCAGAAAACAAACCATTAATTTTGTCAGCAAAAGCCAAAATACGCTGATATTCAGTACTCGAAAAGAAGTCGAGAGGAATATGGTAGTCCGTACTAATACCATGACGGTTAAAACTCACATTAATATAATGAGCATCATCTTTGTTTACTACCGTTAGTTTATAGCTAGTACCCGTTGGCAGGCCTTTGCTTAGCCCTTTATCAATATTTTCTAACCAAGGCTCCATTGCAGTGGTCTCTGTTATTTCAGGAATTTGTGGTTGGTAAATTAACTGATTTAGGAAAGGAGGAAAGTAGTGGCTGGATAAGCGAGTTACTACTGCCATTACTGTTTGGTATTCATCAACCAATACTTTTAGTGCATTACCGGTAATCACTTCTGAAGATTCACTTGGATGAAGTTCTGCATTCGCTAATGCTAGCTCAGTTAAGTAACTATCCATTTCAGCATCATCTTTTACATACCGCTCTTGTTTACCTTTCTTGATTTTATAAAGTGGAGGTTGTGCAATATACACATGGCCACGCTCAACCAGTTCTGGCATTTGACGATAGAAAAACGTTAATAACAAAGTACGGATATGCGATCCATCAACATCGGCATCGGTCATGATGATAATGTGATGATAGCGTAATTTTTCTGGGTCATATTCGTCACGACCTATACCACAACCTAGAGCGGTGATTAGTGTGCCGACTTCTGCTGAGCTAATCATCTTATCAAAGCGAGCTCGCTCAACATTCAAAATTTTCCCTTTCAATGGCAAGATGGCTTGAGTTCGACGATCACGGCCTTGCTTCGCACTACCTCCCGCAGAATCACCCTCCACTAAGAATAGTTCTGATAGGGCAGGGTCACGCTCCTGACAGTCAGCTAATTTCCCTGGAAGTCCAGCGATATCTAGCGCGCCTTTACGTCGTGTTAATTCTCGCGCCTTACGTGCTGCATCACGTGCCCTTGCAGCATCAACCATTTTATTAGCAATTAATTTACTATCAACAGGACTCTCTACAAGAAAGTCATGAAAATGTTGATTTACTAATGACTCAACTATTGTTCTTACTTCAGATGAAACTAGCTTATCTTTAGTTTGTGAAGAGAACTTAGGGTCAGGTACCTTAACTGATAGTACTGCAGTTAAACCTTCACGAGCATCATCGCCGCTAGTTGCTACTTTAGACTTCTTAGCTAAACCTTCTGACTCAATATATTGATTTAAGGTACGCGTTAATGCAGCTCTAAAACCTGCTAAATGAGTACCGCCATCTCGCTGTGGAATATTATTAGTAAAGCAATATATATTTTCTTGGTACGAATCATTCCATTGCATTGCAAGCTCAACAGTAACTTCTTCTTTTTCACCGTTGATACTGATAATAGCTTCGTGAACAGGTGTTTTATTTTTATTTAAATGCTCAACAAAGGCCTTGATACCACCTTCATAATAAAATACTTCACTCTGTTCATCACGTTCATCAGTTAAAACAATGCGTACACCTGAGTTCAAGAAAGCAAGTTCACGAATTCGTTTTGCTAAAATTTTATAATCAAATGAAAGAACATTTGAGAATGTCGCTTCGCTAGGCCAGAATTGAATCTTAGTTCCTGTCTCAGTGGTATCTTCTCCTTCAACAATCCGTGAGTCTGGCACACTATCGGTATAACTTTGACGATAGACTTTGCCGCTTCGACCGATTTCCATCGTTAATTTTTTAGAGAGTGCGTTTACAACTGAAACACCTACGCCATGCAAACCACCCGACACCTTATATGAATTATCATCAAACTTACCACCAGCATGTAATACCGTCATGATAACTTCAGCAGCAGATATCCCTTCTTCTTCATGAACATCAACTGGAATGCCACGACCATTATCTGATACCGATACTGATTCATCAGGGTGAATGCGAACGTTAATTTCACTACAGTAACCCGCTAACGACTCATCGATCGCGTTATCTAAAACTTCAAATACCATGTGATGTAAGCCGGTACCATCATCAGTATCGCCTATATACATACCAGGGCGTTTCCGCACAGCATCAAGTCCTTTCAAGACTTTAATATTCGACGAATCGTAAGTGTTTTCTTCAGTTGTCATAGTGTATCCATCATGGTTGACATTCTTTAGCTAGGTGTATTTTACCACATACTTCGTTTAACGATCCTGCTGTTGCACGGCACCTTGTTCCACGTGAAACATAGTATGTTTTTTACTGGGCCTCACATCCAAATCCGTAGCAGTAATGAATGCTTGAACAGGCAATAACTCTAATTCTTGCAGCACATTTTGTTGGTGATCTTTATCTAACTCAGAGCTTAAATCATCTAGTAACAGAATGGTTTTTTCATGTTTAACCTGTTCAGTAATTTTAGCTTGTGCCATGCAAAGGGCCAAAGAAAATAACTTTTGTTGCCCGCGAGAGAATACATCTACAGGATCAAAGTTATTAATTCTAAACGACCAATCAGCGGCGTGACTACCCGAGCGTGTGTAGCCTAATTGTTCATCTCGATGTATTGCTTTTGCTAACGCAGTCTTTAAGGTTTCACCCTTCAGCCAACCTTCACGATATTTCACTTCATACTGTGCGTCTTTATACGTAGGACATATACTAGAAAATATTTGTTTAAACTCTATAATTAATTTATCAAGTTGTTTTTTACGTAGCTGTGTTATTGCCTCGCCATGACTAATTAAATGCCTATCCCAAAGTTGTATTTCATCTCTTTTTTTATGTTGACGAATAGCAGAATTTCGTTGTTTCAGTATTTTTTTATAAGATTGCCAGTGAAAGTTAAAGCTTGGTTCCACGTGAAACAACCCCCAATCTATAAGTTGACGGCGGTATTTCGGACCTTGTTCAAAGAAGTGGTGACTGTTTGCAGGAATGAATTGTAATGGTAATTGAGAGGCCAATTCTGACAAGCGTTTTAACGGTGCATTATTGAGCCGAATACTTAAACCATCAAGAATAGAAAACTGTAATCCAACAGGTATATTGCCATTGGTCCTAGCAATCACTTGCAATTGTGGCTGCCCAAATTGTACGGCTGATTTCAAAGTACGCGTACGAAAAGATTTGCCTAATGCAAGCAAATAAATCGCTTCCAGAACACTCGTTTTTCCTGAGCCATTTTCACCAATAATTATATTGATTCCAGCTGAGGGAAAAAGCGTAACCTCATTAACATTACGTAAAGTACGAATACTTAATTGGCTCAGCAAGATCAATTACTCCGGATAGAATAATAAATAGCAGGTCAAAGTCTACTTACCTTACTGTGTATAAGCGAGGAGTCAATAAACTGCAAATTGAAGGTACCGATATGCATTAGCATAATATATTAACATTTAGAAAATAGGGGGAGGAATGAAGGTGACAAATACCACTATCACCGACAGATCCAGACAGTCTCATTTTAGACTTCAATCATCTCAAAGTCTTCTTTACCAACACCACATTCAGGACACAGCCAATCCTCTGGCACATCATCCCAAGTTGTTCCCGGTGCAAGACCTTCTTCAGGTGCACCTTTGGCTTCATCGTAAACCCAGCCGCACACAACACATTGCCACTTTTTCATTTTAATCTAACTCCAGCGTAAATTTTATAATTTTATATTTTTTAAGTCTCAGTATGCACGACACTTTTCTTATATGCAGAATTCGCAGGCAAATTTCTCAGACACCATTATATCTTTTTAACAGCTCTACGCTTAAAGAACTTTAGCTTAATATAGAGTTTGAAACAGTAAGGCCAAAAATGACACTACACAGGATTATTATTTATATCAGTAAAAGGGCAAAATGCGTTTAAGGCTGCATATTTCGATCATAATATTAAACTGATTATTACAAATTGTTTAAGCAGTATATGCATTAGACTAACTTCATTGCACATTATTCTGATTTTGCGTAAAAATGTCGTAATTTAAAGAAAAGCTGCTTAATAGACCCACTATTATAAGGGGGTTTAAAAGTCGCATATAGTCTACCTTTAGGGTCAACTAAAAACAGGTGGTACTGCTGCTCAATGATATAGCTGCCATCGTTATAATCAGTTTGTAAAAATAGTGCGATAAAAGTATGTGCCAGTGTTTCGATTGCTGTAACTTCACCAGTTGCTGCTGTCGCATCCAACTTCTGCGCAACAAGAAAATCATCTAGCTGCTGTGTGGATTCATGGTCACTATCAATTCCTACCACTAGGAACTGAATATTATTACTCGCTATTGATGCCTTTACCCCCTTCATTGTAGTTAATAACGACTGACAATGAGGGAGGCAATGTCCATATGTAAATGTGATAAATGTCCATTTATCCTCAAGCCACGAGTTAGTAAGTGCTAACTTACTTGATGTGTCAAGTGAAAATGTAGGAATGGGCCGTGGAGGTGAAGAAATATAATTTTGCAAATCATTCGGTATAACACGGGTGTCTTCATGAATTAAAGGAAGGTTATTCATCCATAAAACTAATAAAAACCCGACAATAATGAGATAAGTGAATAAAAA
This sequence comes from uncultured Gammaproteobacteria bacterium, assembly GCA_913058195.1. Taxonomy (GTDB): domain Bacteria; phylum Pseudomonadota; class Gammaproteobacteria; order Nitrosococcales; family Methylophagaceae. The sequence continues at coordinate 6,099 of CAJXPP010000085.1, forward strand.
ACACTTAGAATTAAGACCTTTACACCGTTTGGCCATCGACACTACTCTTGTATTAGTTACAATTAAGGCTAGATCGTATCATTAAATATGAGTACTGAATGAGCGAGAAACTATTTAGATCAACTGCTATCGTTAGCATGATGACTTTTTTGTCACGAATCCTAGGTTTTGTTCGTGATATTGTTATTGCTCGCCTATTTGGTGCAGGACTAGGGGCTGATGCTTTTTTTGTTGCCTTTAAAATTCCAAATTTTTTACGACGATTATTTGCTGAAGGTGCGTTTTCTCAAGCCTTTATTCCTGTACTAGCAGAGTATCGTGAGCGAGGGGACAAAGACCTAAAACAACTTATTGCAGCTACCAGCGGCACATTAACAATAATATTGTTTTTTATCACTGCTATAGGCGTTATTGCAGCACCAATTATCATAATGGTCTTCGCGCCAGGCTTTATCGGTAATCCACAAAAAATTGAGCTTGCTGGCGACTTACTTAAAGTTACCTTCCCTTATTTATTCTTTATCTCGTTAACGGCACTAGCGGGTTCAATATTAAATAGCTTCGGTAAGTTTGCCATTCCAGCATTTACACCAGTGTTTCTTAACCTATCCCTCATCGGTAGTGCAATTTGGCTATCACCTCAGCTAGACGAGCCCGTTACTGCCTTAGCGTGGGGTGTATTTATTGGTGGGGTAGTGCAATTATTATTTCAAATACCCTTTTTGATTAAGATAGGGCAACTGCCCAAGCCACGCTGGGGGTGGAAAGATAGTGGGGTACAGAAAATACTTAAACTCATGCTACCGGCTATTTTCGGAGTTTCAGTCGCTCAAATTAACTTACTGCTTGATACTTTACTTGCTTCATTCTTAGTAACAGGCAGTATTTCTTGGCTGTATTACTCTGATCGCTTAGTTGAATTCCCGCTTGGTGTATTCGGTATAGCACTATCAACTGTCATACTTCCAAGCCTATCTAAAAAACACGCGTCAAAATCAATGGCAGAATTCTCACACACTATTGATTGGGCGTTACGTTGGGTATTTATCATCGCTACACCAGCAGCAATTGGCCTTATTTGGCTTGCAGAACCACTACTGCTAACCCTATTTCAATATGGTGAGTTTAGCGCCTCAGATGCCCATCAAGCCTCACTCAGCTTAATGGCCTATGGCTTAGGTTTATTACCGTTTATATTCATTAAAGTATTGGCTCCCGGTTACTATGCACGTCAAGACATCAAAACACCTGTCAAAATCGGTATTATTGCGATGATAACTAATATGGTGCTTAACATCATATTAATGATGCAATATGCCCATGTCGGCTTAGCCTTAGCAACCTCATTATCAGCATTACTAAATGCTGGACTACTCTATCTCGGTCTTCGTAAACGTGGCGTATATACTCCCGATTTGGGCTGGGGTACCTTCATCCTTAAATTGTTAGCTCCCAATACTCTTCTTATAGCAGCACTTGCGTGGTTCACGCCCGATGCAAACACATGGATTGATGGGACTGCTTGGCAACGCTTTATAATGCTTTCTAGCTTGATTGTTGGCGCTATGGCCTTATATTTTTCTATCTTGCCATTCGTTGGAATTAAAGTAAAACAATTACTCAAGCCAAAATTAAGCATAGAAAACTAAAACTATATATGCAAAAAAGCCGATAAATGAAGTATCACTTATCGGCTTTTATATAAGTTATGTAAGCTTATACTTAATCAGCTTGCAAAGCCTCAAAGGTAGTTGCAGCGATCTTGCTTGCCTTATCAATAGTTTCCGTTAAGACATTAAAGTGGCCCATTTTACGGCCCGGACGCGCTTCTTTCTTGCCATATAAATGTAGCTTGATTTGTGGCTGTGACAATAATTCAGCCCAATGCGGCTGGCTACTACCCCAGACATCACCCAATAAGTTAATCATTATTACCGGCGACGTTAATTCAATATTGCCAGATGGCAAGCCACACAACATTCTCACTTGCTGTTCAAATTGAGATGTTTCACAGGCATCTAGAGTGAAGTGGCCAGAATTATGTGGCCGCGGTGCAATTTCATTGGCTAAAATATCACCTTGTTTTGATACAAAGAATTCTACCGCCATAGTACCTACATAATCCAAACCATCAGCAATGGTATCTGCCATTTTGATAGCTGTTTGAGCTAGCTGTTCAGGCACAGAGCTAGGTACCGTTGTTGAATGTAAAATACCATTTATATGTATGTTTTCAGCAATAGGAAAATTAGCAATTTCACCCGACTGGCTTCGGGCTAAGACTGTCGATATTTCACGCTCTAAATTCTGTCTCTTATACACATCTCCG
>CAJXPP010000086.1 GCA_913058195.1 uncultured Gammaproteobacteria bacterium
GCCTAGTCTCGTGGGCTCGGAGATGTGTATAAGAGACAGTTCCAGTAGATCCTGAAGTATAAATAACGTAAGCAAGGTTTTCTGCTTTAACGTCTGAAACAGCATTACTTGTTGGGTAAGCGCTTAATTGTTGCGAATCTGTATCTAATGTATACAATTCACAATTGAATACGGGCAAACCTGCAGTTAAATCACTTTGTGTTATAAGCAGGTCAATGCCGGTATCCTCAGCAATAAAAGACAGTCTTTCTTGAGGGTAATCAGGGTCAAAAGGTACATAGGCGCCACCCGCCTTTAATATTGCTAGTAACGCGACCATCATATCTAGTGATCGATTGACACAAATACCCACTAAAGTTTCAGGCTTTACGCCTTTATCTTGAAGATAATGTGCTAATTGATTCGCTTTATTATTTAGCTCGGCATAGCTAAGGGTGGTTCCTTCAAAAATAAGGGCTATCTGATCGGGGGTACGAGCAGCTTGATGCTCAAAAAGCTGATGGATACATGATGTGGAAAAATCATCCATTGTGGTATGTGGCCTTTATATGTAATGCTGAACTTTAGATAAATTTAATCGAAACATAGCATGAAAACACATTTATTAATCAATAAACTCAGCAAAGGCCTATTTTTGTTGAAAGAGTTGCTTGTTTTATACCTAGGGTTTAAGCCTAAGCTAAAAATTCTGTTCTCAAACAGAAATTCTGGCTGGCAATCCCGGTTACAAAAAGGTTTTAGGTTTACACCTCATCAAATATTTTTTGGAGAGGTAACAGCCAAGAATAGTGCTGATTATGATTTAATTGTTCCTACTACAATTGAAGAACTGAAGAGTTTAGGTTCCCGGCCTGAACTTGTTTCCAATAACCTCATTCCGCTACCCAGTCTTGAAAGTATCGAAATATGTGATGATAAAATAAGCTTTTTTCACACACTATCAAAAAAAGGCTTTGGCAAATATCTACCTCAAACAGGTGGCAACTATAACTACCCATATTTACTTAAAAAGAAGAATGATGAGGCAGGGGAAAACAGTTATATGATTTTTGAAAAAGAACAAGAATCGACTCTGGCTGAATATATCAATAATCCAGATTATTTTAGTCAAGAATCCGTGCCGGGCAACAAGGAATATGCCACGCATATTCTTTTCAAAAATAATAAAGTCGCATATTCAGTTACCATAAAATATAATTTTGAACACCAGCATCAAATCCATGGAAAAGTCCACGCAACGTATAGTGAATTAATAACTGACTCACCTTATCTAGACGAGTTTTCCGATATTCTTAATTCAATAAAATTTCAGGGCTTATACTGTATAGATTATAAAATTATAGATAACAGCCCCGTTATATTTGAAATCAATCCTCGTCCTGGTATTTCTCTTTGTCCTTTCTTTTTTACCATCTTGAAAGTACTGTGAATGAAGAGAGCACAGAGTTCGGTTAACAACAAACAAGTTGGGTAATATCGAATATTAGACTTGGATTCAGGTAAAAAAAATGAATTTTCAGCCATAGGTTTGGTTTTGTTTATTAGGCGAAATATTATATTTGGCACGAGGGAGGAAGCGTTATTTAATAACACTTTTTAGGGGTAAATATTTTTGGGTATAAAGTCCAAGAAAACTTTATTGAAGCTTATAATTATATGTTTCACAAACAATAGTACAGAAATACTACATGTACTTAATGTTCTAAATTCTAAGATAGAATGTCTAAATAAGGAATTACCTCCTAAAAACCATGGTATTTATGCCTGAATCTTCATGAGTAGGTAGATTTATCTATATTATGTGATATAGTCGTGATCAGCTTGAAACCCACACCCTGTTTCAATATATAGATCGTAATGACAGGGAAAACATGTGATCAGCAAACGCTTATCTCCGCTTAGAATCAATATTTACGGAGAACATTCAAACGAATTTATTTGTCACCGAACTACACTTAATGAGCATGGCTATCATTTAGAAGCCCATAGTAATACCGAACAGCTTCTTGCAAAATCAGACTCTCCTGAAATTTCAATTATTAGCTCAGCGATTAGTTCAGAAATTTTAGGGCATCTAGATAATCCTGTAATAGCTGAGCATTCCTCCCCCTTCCTTGTTTATGACTTTGCTGAACAGTGCGACTTTGGCGAAGGATATACATTTGCACATAAAGCGGTTGGTCATTTTATTGACAAGCCTACTCCTCAAAATATTTGCCTAAAAGTTGAATTAGGCTTATTGCTCCATCAAGAACGGAGAGCGATCAGTAAACGTTTTTTAGATCTAAATCAAAAATTTGAGACTAACCGTGATATTGGTATTGCCACTGGAATTATTGTGGTGCTGGGCGAATTAACGGTTCAACAAGCCTATGAGTTTTTAAGGCGGATTGCTAGAAATCAGCGTTGCCGAGTCAGTGATGTTGCAAAGACTCTAGTTAATAATCAAGAGTCTGAACAAAAGCTGAGAGATCTGCCGTCAATTCAGAATTGGCTTGAAGGCAATATTTCAACTCACCTTAACCGTGATTGAGGAATAATGTTGTTAACGCGAATAAAAATACCCAGCCTAATAGCGCTAGTGTATTTTTTTTTCGCGGTAATCTCATTGAATTTTTTTAGTATTGCTGATGGTAATGCAGCATTGGTTTGGCTGCCTACTGGTTTGGCTGTTGCTGCGATTGTTCGTTTTGGCCCAAGAATTTTACCAGGGATATATTTGTCTGGCGTGGCAGCAAGCTTATATATAGGTAATAACTTTGAGCTTTCCTTGTTATTTGCTATGGCTTATATGATGGAGCCACTTGTTACCTTATTGATATTAAAAAAGGTCAACTTTTCCTTAAAGCTTTATCATTTTAAAGATTACCTTTTGCTTGTCGTTGCCGGTATAGGTGGCTCCGTTGTTAGTGCAGTTATTGGATCAGCAGCTCTGTTACTTCATAATACTACCGTTATCAATGACTTTATAACGGTTGCCATACATTGGTGGTTTGGTAATATTATTGGACTTATTTTACTTGGTCCTTTGTTATTACTACTTTCACAAACTTCTTTCCGCTCTTTATTGCAAAATAGATCTCTAGAATTTGGTTTATTATTGTTGCTGGCCAGCTATATAGCAATAACACAGTTTGCTGGTATTTCTCTTTTTGGAGAGAAAAGCAATTTTAGCTATGCGTATTATGCTGTTGCGGTCATTATTTGGGCGATAATTCGCTTTGGTCATCAAACTATTGCATTAGTGCAAATGATACTTTTTTCGATGGGAGTGTGGGGCCTCATTAATCAACAAGGCTATTTTTTTACTGGGATTGGGATTGTTGAACAAAATGTTGATATATTATTTCAGTATATTTTTATCGTAAGCTTGGGCTCTATGGGGCTCGCATATACCCTCAAACATCAACGACTACTGTCTCAAGCTTTAACCAAGTCTATAAATGAAACGTATATATTTCACCAAGATGACCTTCAGTTTGAGTTTATTAATTTATCGGCACGTTCACACCTTGGCCTAAATGAAAAAAACTGGCAAGCATTGACGATATTAGATGTTCAACCTGATGTTTCTAGGCAATATGTTGCTAATGTAATAAGTAATTTAAAAAACAGTGATAATACTTATGATGTTTATCAAAGTCAGCACCAGCGTGTGGATGGTTCAACTTACCCTGTTGAGGTAAGGATCGAGAAGGCCGAGCAATCAGGGCGGCACTCTTATTTAGCTACTGCCGTTGATATTACAGAGCGTATTGAAACACAGTTGTATAAGGATTTAGGCGATAGTGTCTGTCAGCATTCAACACAAGGCGTTGTTATCTGTAATGAAAAGAATGAAATTCTTAGGGTTAATGCTGCTTTTAGTCATATAACAGGTTATTCTGAACAAGAGGTGATTGGCAAGAAGCCTAATATGCTGGGTTCAGGTAAGCACGGCACATCATTCTATGAGGAGATGTGGGCTACACTTGAGCAGAAGGCGAGTTGGTGCAGTGAATTATACAACCGTCATCAATCTGGGCATTTATATCTTGTTGATATGACTATTAAGAAGTTTATCCATGAATTGGGTAATAAAGTGCATTATATGGCTATGTTCACGGATATTACTGATGAACGTGAACAATCCCTGAAGTTGAAGCATCATGCTGAGCATGATTTACTTACTGCGTTACCTAATCGAGCAAGGTTACAACAAGAATTTACTTATGCTTTAGCAATGGTCGAACGCCAACAGAAAAAATTAGCATTATTATTTTTAGATTTAAATGGTTTTAAGCCTATTAATGATACGCATGGTCATCAATTAGGTGACCAGGTATTGCAAAAAATAGCATTACGTCTTAAGACTACAGTGCGTGAGAGTGATATTGTTTCACGTGTGGGTGGCGATGAGTTTGTTATATTAATGACTAACCTTGACGATACAGATAACTATCAATTAGTTGTGAATAAAATTAAAGCGATCATTGCCAAGCCAATGTTTTTTGATGAGATAACAGTGCTGTTGAGTGTGAGTGTCGGTAATGCTATCTACCCATTAGATGGGGCAGACTTAGATAGCCTCATTATGGTTGCTGATGAAGCGATGTACCGAGACAAGCAATCTAAATAGATTACTAGCTGATATTAGTTTGGTTCCCAGCTGATAAGAAAATTTTGTCGCTGAATGAGCTAAATTTCAGACAAGATAGCATCCGTTGAGGCTACATTGGCATAAGCAAAATCAAGAGCTGCCATAAAAGCGGCATGCACTTGCTTTGCTGGAACATGTACGCCGTCAAATTCTAATGCTAACGTTGCACAGGCATCATGAGCAATGGAACAGTTATAGCCAAAATCATTGGCTGCACGAGTTATTGCATCAATACACATATGACTCATAGCGCCGCAAATCAAAACAGTATCAATGTTTAATCTATCTAATGTTGATTTTAGTTCCGTATCTCTATAGCCATTGATTTGATGTTTTACAATAACGGGTTCATCTTCTAACTCCTTTAAGGGTAAATGAACCTGTGCACCCTCAGAATTAGGCGCGAAAAAGGGCGCATCAACCGTAGGAAATTCGTGGCGAATATGTACTACAGGCAGCCCTTTTTCTCTAAAGGTTTTGAGCAGTTTTCCAGCTTTTATCGCGGCTGCTTCGGTGCCCTCAAGTTCCCACTTTCCACCTTTGAAATAATCATTTTGTAAGTCGACAATAATTAATGCAGTGTTAGACATATAGCGTTCCTTTTTAGTGTTGTTGATTAACAAAACGGGCTCAAGAGTTCCGTAGTGCCTAATAAATAGAATGTGAACGAAGCCATTTATAAAAACAAACTTGCATCTACACTATCAAACTAACGATCAATAAAAAAGCCCCAGCAGAATAAACTACTGAGGCTTTCATATTTTGTTGCTGTCTAGATAAGACTGGGGTTGTACAGGTGCATTGATTAAGCTTATTTGTGTACGTTTTCCAAGTTAAGAAATGAAGTAAGGCTTAACGATGCAGATAGTAAGGAAGTAAGAAGAGTGAATACCTTTTAAAAAAAGCATAAAAATATGCGTCGACTAGTCAGGAATATACTTTCTAAAAGGTTTTTTAAATTTAAAATGAAATTATGGTTTTAAAAACCGCATTTCAACATAAGGTGACTCTACGGGATCTCGCTTTAGTTGCCAGTCATTTTCAAGAATATAATCTAAGGCATCTTGAAAGCTTTTGAAATGAGTATTGATGCCCTCATTTTTGCTTTTATCCTCTATGCTGACAGTAAAATAGCTTTGTTCTTCTGCCTGATGTTTTTCAATACTTGCTTGTGGTTTCATCATAGTTATATCCATCATAAAAAACGGCTTGTGATATGGCTTTTCTAACTGCTTAATTAAGGAGAGCCGATATACAATGTTACTTCAAAGCTGAAACGCATATCTGACTATTTTGGTTTAGTTGACATGAACATTATCGTTACGTTTGTTATTTAATTTTTTATCGTGGGTATATGATAAGTATTAACATCAAATAGGAATACGGTATTTTACTTGGATTACAGTCAGGATTTATCTGAATTAACATTAAAGAAGATATTTTCACTGGTTCTGAAGATTTAGAACATCACCCAATAAAAAGCCTCAGCACCCTAAAAAGGGAAGTGAGGCTTCGTATTTGTTGGTACTTAGTGCCTAAATCGAGCCGGCCACGACTATGAAGCCGAGAGAGATTGAGAGTGGCAACTTAAATTAAAAATCGACCAAGATGCCGGCCCAAACAGTTCGTTCAATATTTGGACGGGCGCCGTATGGACTACGAGAAATTATCTCTTGTCTGTCGAAGACATTGACAACCTTCATAAAGACTTCAGGTCCCTTATCGAACTGATAACGGCTGATGAAATCAAAAGTAGTGAGGGCATCGGTTTCATCAAATGCATTATTTGATTTATTACACCCAAGCACAGCACACGTCTTATCAATATATTTGGCAACGGCGTAATTATTCCATCCATTGCTATGCTCAAGACCAACACGCAAGCTGAAAATGTTCTCTGGAATACTTTGTAAGGTCAGGCCAGATACAGCACCATTATCACTAGTCGTTTCAGCTTTGGTATAGGTATACATCAGATCAACTGGTATATAAAAATCTCCCACTGTAAACAAAGATCCAGCTTGGAACTCTAAGCCCTTAACAACGGCTCCGCCAATAGACGAAGATCCGGAGGTCTGACCATTCGCACACGGTGTAGCCAGTGAACAAATTTCTGCCTTGTTGCTAAAGTCACTATAGAACCCAATAGCTTCAGAATGAAACACTCCATTTTTAAAGCGCAATCCTAGTTCAAAATTGTCACTCTTTTCAGGCTCTTCACCTTCCGCTGAGCCGCCACCCAGTGGTGTCATCCCTTCATGGTAACCTGCCAATACTGACCAATCGTCTGTCAAATCATAACTAGCGGCAATACCTGGAAGGAACTCACGGTACTCATTTGTACGTTGCTTACTTGCTGAGGCCAGTGTTGAGCGGTCGCTAGTTGCAAACTCTCTACGACTAGTTTCTACATCTTCCATACGCAGAGATAAATTTAGTAACAATCTTTCAGTCACTTGATAGTCATCTGTTATCCATAGGGATATTGCATCAGCTTCTTCAAGACGGTTATTACTACCACTGATTTCACCCGCTTTTAGACCTTGAAAGACTAGTTGCCCGTTAATTTGATCGTAAAGATCTACCGGCTGATAGCGATCCATTTCGTCATGATGTATGCGAGTACCAAAATTTAGATTGTGGTCAGCAAGCTGCCAATTAAAGTTAGCCTGAATACCACGAGACTCATATTCTCTACTGTTATGTTTAAACTCAAGTCCAGCGACATCTGTAGTGCCATCAAGGATAGCTTGAGCGGCTGTGTCACCAGTATTAGCCAAATCTATGTAATCTTTGCTGTCACCAGTTTTAAACCAGTCACGTTTAAACTTATTGTTGTAAATAGTCACCGTTGAACTAAGGTTTTCAGTCCACTTAAAACTATGACTCAAATTAATACCAGAGTGCTGGTTATCTATATTCTCATTATCGGTGATTCCGTATCTACGATTTTCATCGTTTCCAAAATCAACATCTGTCAGACCCGTATAGGTCTCATTTGATGTCTCCAAAGAGCGTTGGAATTTGAATAACACTTTATTTCGATCATTTTCCCAGGAAAGCTTTCCGACATAATCCTGAATTTCGAAACCAGTATCATCACTACTTCGATCGATATCCTTAAAACCTTCATTGTTTCGCTGAACAGTTTCTAGCAGATATCCCCACTGACCCGACTTGCCACCGTAGTTTAAATGAAGATCGCTAGATCCTGCGTCGCTGAGTATAAACATTGCTTTTCCCTGATTCTCTTCAGGAATAGGTGTTGAGACTAAATTCACGACACCACCAACTGTTTGAGGGCCGTGGCGTAGTAATGCTGCGCCTTTCAATACCTCAACAGAATTCATACGCAATGTAGTAGGAAAGTAATAGGCTGCAGGATTAGAGTATGGAGCTGGCGCTATTAGAACCCCATCTTCCATTAATGTAATGTTTTGGCTTCGACCTGGTGCCGCAGCACGTATACCGATATTAGGGCGAAGACCATTACCATCTTCTTCTTGAATATAAACACCTGCTACCGTTTTCAACAGCTGATTAATATCCGTCGCAGCTTCAACCGTCAACTGATAGTTATCAATAACTGCTGCGGAGCCTGTTAACTCTCTCGCTGCTTCAGAGTCACCGATAATAACCATATCCCCTAAGACTTCCACTCCTTCATCAGCTATAACAGTACCCATTGATATTATCGTCATCATACTGCCAGCAAGCAGGGTGTCACTATATTTCATATGCCTAATCTCTCTATATTCCAAAGTAAATTTGAAGCTATATTAAAT
>CAJXPP010000087.1 GCA_913058195.1 uncultured Gammaproteobacteria bacterium
TTTCATGAAGATGCAACATGGTTTGGCTATGTTGGACCGGATCTAGTGGCTGGACCAATCCAGTCTCTATTCGACTGGAATGATTCAAATGGCCCCGCTAAAGATTTAGTCTATAAAATTTCAAAAATTGAAATCGTTGGTTCAATAGCAAGCGTAAGGATTGAGCTTGATAACTGGACTGGCCACCGTTTTACTGATTTTTTTAACCTACTGAAAGTAGATGGAAAATGGAAAGTAATGAACAAGGTTTTTCATCTGCATACTTGATAGCGTACTAGAGAAAGAGGTTTTGCAATATAAATTGATTTAGGAGAGATGTAATGAATAAGCCAGAAGATTTAGATACACAAACATATCATGGTGGCTGTCCGCATGACTGTCCTGATACTTGCTCGATGGTATTTACGGTTAAAGATAAAAAATTAATAAGTGTGGAAGGAAACCCTGACCACCCAATTACGCAAGGTGGTCTTTGCGTCAAACTTAAAGATTACGAAAAACGGCATTACCACCCTGATCGTTTGTTATACCCAATGAAGCGCACTGGCCCTAAAGGCAGCAAACAGTTTGAACGTATCACATGGGATGAAGCATTGGATACGATGGCGTCTAAATGGAAAAAAATCATTGCAGAAGACGGACCACAAGCAATTATGCCAAACAGTTACTTGGGTAACCAAGGGCTTGTACATGGTTTAAATGGCGGAGATGCATTCTTTAACCGCATGGGTGCAACTGTTACAGAGCGTACTTTCTGCGGTGAAGGTTCTTGTACGGCATGGCTACTTACTGTAGGACCAACCGCGGGTCTAGATCCTGAAAGCTTTATACATTCTAAATACATTATTATATGGGCGTCCAACTCAGCAAGCACTAATCTTCATCACTGGCGTATTGTTAAAGAAGCTCAAGCAAAAGGTGCTAAAGTTGTCGTTATTGACTCATTTGCATCTAAAACAGCAAAAGGCGCCGATTGGCATATAGCACCTAAACCAGGTACTGATGGTGCTTTAGCCATGGCAATGATGCAGGTAATTATTGAAGAAGGCTTACAAGATCAAGACTACATTGATAATTACACGGTGGGTTATGCTGAACTTGCTGAGCGTGCAGAAGCTCGCACACCTGAATGGGCTGAAGAAATAACTGGCATTCCCGCTGACGATATTCGAAAGTTTGCACGTGAATATGCAACGTCACAACCTTCTGCAATCCGTATCGGTGTTGCGTTAGAGCGTAACTATGGTGGTAGCCAAGCAATTCGAGCTGTAACTTGCTTGCCAGCTTTAACAGGCGCTTGGCGTCATGTTGGCGGTGGCATACTACAATTCCCAGTGTGGGAACACCCTTATAAATTCGATGTAATTAGTCGCCCAGATTTAATTCCTGAAGGAACGCAGGTCGTAAATAACCTACAATTTGGCCGTGCACTCGTTGGCGAGCTTGACCTTAAAACGCCGATTAAATCCGTCATGATATGGAATACCAACCCACTGACACAAGCGCCAGAAACAGACAAAATTGCAAAGGGCCTAGAACGTGAAGACTTATTCACTGTTGTAGCTGACCACTTTATTACAGATACAGCGGCTTATGCAGACCTTGTTTTACCTGCTGCCATGGGTGCCGAGATGGAAGATATGATTCTGTCTTGGGGCCATCTATACCTTACCTATAACGAAAAATGCATTGATCCACCAGGTGAAGCAATACCAAATAATGAAATCTTCAGACGCTTAGCTAGCTTAATGGGCTATGAAGAAGATAACTTTAAGTGGAGTGATACTGAGTGCCTAGAAAATTATGTGGATTGGGATGCTCCGACTTGTGAAGGTATTGATTTAGACTATATGCGTGAACATGGTTATGCACGCTTAAAAGAGTTTGGTGATAAAGATGTGCGAGCACGTCATGCAGAAGGTAATTTCCCAACACCATCAGGTAAATGTGAATTTATGGTGGAAGGAGCTAAAAACTTTGTGGCAGGGCCTTTCCGCCAAATGTATGAAGGTTTCCAACCAGGAGAAGATTTGGACTCATTGCCTGATTATGTTGAGTCACGTGAATCTCCAACAACGAACCCTGAATTAGCGGCTAAATATCCACTGAATATCATTTCACCTAAAAGCCATGGCTTTTTGAATTCCTGTTACGCAAATGATACAAGAAAGCAAAAAGGACAAGGTGAACAGTCTGTAATGATCAATAAAGTAGATGCTAAAACTCGTAATATCAAAGAAGGATCGGTTGTTAAAGTCTTTAATGAACGAGGCTCTTTTGAAGGGGTGGCAAAAATTACTGATGACGTTAATGTCGGTATCGTGGTTGCTACTTTAGGTTATTGGCGTCAGCTAAATAATGGCACAGTCAATTGCATCAGCTCAGCAGAGTTTGGTGATATGGGCCATTCAACAACATTCTCTGATAATTTAGTAGATGTTAGTTTAGCCAGTTAACGGTTTATTACAAGATATAAAGGGTATTGATAATGAGTAAAACATTTGTATACGCAGAGTATCAAACTACAACACCATTCTCAGAAGTTAATTGGAACGACGTTAATGTTGAAATGAAAAAATTCCAAGGTCTAATTTCTAAGACGTGGTTAAGTGGTGTAAATGAGACTATTGGTGGCTTTTATGAGTTTGATAGCCAAATTAATGCCCAAACGTATATTGATGAATTATTAATACCTTTTACTAAACAGATAGGGGGCAATCTCACCGTTAAGTTATTTAATGGTGAGATTGTCAAGGCTGCAAGTTTAGATATGAACTCTCCTTTTTATAAGCCATAAAACTAAAACGATTATGTTAGCAAAACCAATAGGAAAATAATAATGGCGACATTAGTTACCGACAACTGCCAACGTTGTCGTTTTACTGAGTGTGTTACATCATGCCCAGTGTCAGCGTTTCATGCTGGTAAAGACATGCTGTTTATTAATCCAGACGTGTGCGTTGATTGTGGAGCATGTATTCCAAAATGTCCTGTACAGGCAATTTATGAAGACTTAGATTTGCCAGATAAGCTAGAAGAATGGATTGAGATAAATGAAAGACAGGTAAAGACTTTACCGATAATAAAAGCAAAAGAGATTCCTTATGAGGGCGCTGAAGATCGTAAAAAAGCTTTAGGGTTTTAAGTGTCAAAACCAGAACTTAAAGTAGCTATTATAGGCAGTGGACCAAGCGGGTTTTATGTAGCTGATGCATTAATAAACTCTGGTATTTCTGTCGAGATAACGCTTTTAGAAAAATTACCCTGTCCCTATGGTTTGATTCGTTATGGTGTTGCTCCCGATCATCAGAAACTAAAACGTATCGCTAATACACTCGATACCATTGCTGAACATCCTTCTGTCACCTTTTTAGGTAATGTTGAATTAGGTAAGGATATCAGTCTTGAAGAGATAAAATTAAACTACCACGTTATCGTTTTTTGCAATGGCATGCCTGACAGTATTTCGCTTGGGATTGACGGCGAGCAATTAGTGGGAGTGTCTCCATGTAATGATTTGATAGGCTGGTATAACGGCCACCCTGACTATCAAGAGCAAGAGTTTGACTTTGAACATGATGCTGCAGTCGTTATTGGTCATGGCAATGTTGCAATTGATATTTGTCGAATCTTGAGTAAATCCATAGATGAGTTAAGAAGCTCTGATATTCCTGAGAATGCACTGGAAGTATTGTCTAAGAAAAAATTGAAACGCGTACATATGGTTGGCAGACGAGGGCCAGTTCAAGCTAAATTTACCACTAAAGAATTACATGAACTAGGTAAATTGAGTAATTGTAATGTTTCATTAGATCCAATACACCTTAATCTGAAATCAGCCTGCCAGCAGGAGCTAGATGACACATCAAATATAGTAGTCCAAAAAAATTATAAAGTGATGCAGTCATATGCAAGTAATTTTTCAGAATTAAATGATAAAAGTAAAACTCAAATAAGCATTGATTTCATGTTAAACCCAAAATGTTTCACAGGTGATAAACAGTTATCAAGCGTTTTGTTTGAACAAACTTATCTAGAAGGGACTCCATTTAATCAAACCTGTAAGTCTTTAGAAGGCCTAATTGAAATGCCATGTGGATTGGTTTTTACTAGTGTTGGTTTTAGAGGGACACTATTAGAAAATTTACCTGTTAATGAGCCTAAAAGGACGTTGACTAATCAAAATTCAAAGCTATTGGGAAGTGATGGTAAAACCGTTGAAGGCTTATATGCCGCTGGCTGGGTTAAACGAGGCCCACAAGGAGTTATAGGAACCAATCGCGAATGCGCTCAAAATACGGTTGATAATATTCTTAAAGATAGCCCAACATTACTTGAAACTAGCGTTGAAGGTAAAGCTGGTTTGTTAACAATGCTGAATAAGAAAAATAGACGATATGTGACGTTTGAAGACTGGAAAGTGATTGATAACAAAGAAGTTGAAAATGGGCTTGTATTAGGCAAGCCAAGAGAAAAATTTGTTACGGTCGAAGAAATGTTAGCCTGCTTATAACGCTAATAAATACATGAAGTTACTATCTATTAGCCAATATTAATACCTAAACTATATTAGTCGTGCTCGATAATATACAAAGTTAATGTTTATTAGACTTAAGCCTAAAGATCAACCATAGAATCACCTAGCTCAAAACTGTTACATTCAATGTGCTTTAGGTGCAATGTGACTCAGACTTAGTGAGCTAGAGCTAAAAGCAATATCAGAAACTATCAGATATGCAGCTGTCAGTATTAGGGACCAGATCACAAAGATGCAGGTTGAGAACTAGTTATTAACTTTTTTGAAAAGTATTGAGTAGGGCTTCTATAGTCTGTTTTTGGCCAAGTTTGTTAATCCAAGCCTGTGGAATGCCTTTATCTCCACCAATGCCATAAATATTACCTAGCACAGCACCCAGTAATATGGCTCGACCACAAGAATCACCACCGGCATAAATATTTTGTTTGATGGATTCTGCGAAACTATTTTGCTGTGATAGATTATGGATAACACTTGGTATGCCACACTCTAAGTTACAATTCATACCTAGCTGTTTGGTGACTTCAGCTGTGGTTTTGTTCTGCAAGCCAAGGGCCTGATCTATCAATGTTAGTATTTCAGCTGTGGCTGATTGGCGAGCTGCTTCAATTACACTGGGAATATCTTGTGTGAGGATGGCTGTTTCGATCATTTTGCTAGTAACTTGGCCAAAGGCGACAGCACGATCATTATTATTAGTAACGCGAACAGCAGATTCAGTGAGTTTTTCTAAGTGAGCATCACCAGCATAGATCGCAGCTAGCGCAGGTAGCTTAGCAATGGCAGGTAGTTGTTCGTCATCGGCACCATGATAGTCAGCTAGTGTTTTCAATGCTTGGAATAGTGCTTTAGCATAAGGCAAGTCTTTGTTATCAATCCCAGACTGTTCAATTGTAGATAAGCTTTTATTCTGTTTAATGATAGTGGTGACAAGTGCGATTAGTTTTTGTTTTTGTTCATCGTCGCCATCAAAATCTATGGCATTCGCTTGTTCTGATGCTTGACGTTGGTCTGTTGTAATATTATCTAAGCTGTCACGCATTGGCCGGTCGATATAGCCATTATAATCACCACCATAGCCAAAATGTTGGCAGAATAATTGTTGATAGTGAGATCTGCTATAACCCCCCTCATTATCAGAAAGTGAACGGAGAAGTGTTAAAGCCTGTTCGCCATAATGCGAGAGATCACCATTATTTTTTTTACCATGAGCAAAATAACTAGGAACGCCTTCATAATCAGCTGTGCTTGGGGAGTGAAACTCGGGTGAGCTAGGGCTGATGTCATGGATGCGTTGCTGATCATAAATCCAATGAAAACCTAATGAAGCAGCATCTGCAGTTAATGCACCTAAGAGCGTGTTTTTGAGTTGTTTGGCTTTACTTTTAAGTAGCATGGCATTATCTATTGAATTAGGATATCGGTGGTTTACGATAAACCAAAAAAAACGCCGGGTCAAAAGACCTGGCGTTAAATGTCAAGTGGTCCTAGATTAGTTCGGATCAATAGTTGGTGTTGTTGGCATGATCTGATTGATATCAATGTTAAAGTTCAATGTTGCTAAGGCGCTATCACCATCATCATCAGTGATATTGATATTGGCTGTTATATGAACGTCATCAGTACCATCATTGGTACTGTCAACAGGTGCAAAAAGATGTATTTCGGTAGTGGCATCTAAAATACCTTCAATCGATAAGACATCACCATCTTCAGTTGAACCGATGATTTGGTCGTTATGACCATCATTATCAGTATCTCTTGCTTCAAATGTGACATCTTTACCATTTGAAGTTAGATCACCTAAAATAGTGACTTCATCTAATGTGAAGTCAATCGAACCAGGGCCATCAGCACCAAATTGTGGACTATAAGCGGGCGAGGATCCAGTAGCAATGCTGTCGGCGGTCAGTGTCGCGCCTGTCCACTCAATATTAACATTAACATCGTTGTAGTCACCATCACCACTAATTATTGGCAGATCTTCCCAGTTTTGATTTCCAATTAGGGCATTATCTTGAACATGATCTTCATCATCTTTATTTAAATCTGCATTATCAAATAATACAGGTGAGCCATTACCAATCAACGGCTGTCCGGCATCAAACGCCGTCCATTCACCATTCACAAGTTGGAATGTAACGTCTGTATTATCAGTTAAAGAAGGGTTATTATTATTTCCATTTGGAATAATGAAAAAACCGACTTGATCAGGGGTAAATTGCCCAGATAACGTTATTGAGGTGGCATCGTTATCTTGTACATTGTCCCAGACAACAACACCTGTTGTAGGGTTTCCAGTGGCATCTTTAATGTAATAACCATAGCTGCTTTTGTATCCAGCAGAACTGACGTCATCATGGTTCGTGACTGTGAGAGAAAAAGTAGTCTCATTAACACTACCTTTATTTATGGCAACAGTTGGTGTGTCATCATCAACATTAATTTGTAAACGACCATTAACGCTATCGCCATCACCGTCAGTAACACGGTAGTTGATATTAAAGCCTTGATTGTTTTCTCTACCACCGGCTCTGTGATCGACAGCGGCTAATTGCTCAACCGTATAATCACCTGACGTGGTATCAGCGAGCGTCACTCGAATAACATCAGTGCCATTTTGGCTAACCGTTAACACCGTGCCATCGCCATTCAGATCGTAATCAAAACCGCGTGGTGCACCATTAGCAGATAATAATAATGTACCATCATCAGCACCGAAACTATGAGCCAAGGTACCGCTTATATTTTGACTATCAGGGTTATCGCCACGACCACCAGGATTACCATCAGCTAGGGCATCGTCATCAAGACGAACTAAAGCATTACGAGAAACAGTTGGCGTGTCATCATCAACATCTATAGTTATATTACCTATAACACTGTCGCCATCACCATCAGTAACTTGATAATTAATATTGAAAGCCTGGTTGTTTTCACTACCACCAGCTGAATGATCGACAGTGGTTAATTGCTCAACTGTATAATCACCTGATGTGGTATCAGCGAGCGTCACTCGAATAACATCAGTGCCATTTTGGCTAACCGTTAACACCGTGCCATCGCCATTCAGATCGTAATCAAAACCGCGTGGTGCACCATTAGCAGATAATAATAATGTACCATCATCAGCACCGAAACTATGAGCCAAGGTACCGCTTATATTTTGACTATCAGGGTTATCGCCACGACCACCAGGATTACCATCAGCTAGGGCATCGTCATCAAGACGAACTAAAGCATTACGAGAAACAGTTGGCGTGTCATCATCAACATTAATTTGTAAACGACCATTAACGCTATCGCCATCACCGTCAGTAACACGGTAGTTGATATTAAAGCCTTGATTGTTTTCTCTACCACCGGCTCTGTGATCGACAGCGGCTAATTGCTCAACCGTATAATCACCTGACGTGGTATCAGCGAGCGTCACTCGAATAACATCAGTGCCATTTTGGCTAACCGTTAACACCGTGCCATCGCCATTCAGATCGTAATCAAAACCGCGTGGTGCACCATTAGCAGATAATAATAATGTACCATCATCAGCACCGAAACTATGAGCCAAGGTACCGCTTATATTTTGACTATCAGGGTTATCGCCACGACCACCAGGATTACCATCAGCTAGGGCATCGTCATCAAGACGAACTAAAGCATTACGAGAAACAGTTGGCGTGTCATCATCAACAT